>JANMHO010000044.1:0-3577 GCA_031375195.1 Rhodobiaceae bacterium | reverse complement strand
GCGCGCATCGGCGATTTGCAATGCCTTGCGCACATCGGCCTTGTCGCGCACCATCATGGATTGGAAGCGCGCCGTGAAATGGCGCTCCTGCGGCTTGGCGGGCGGGCCATCTTCCAAGGGGCGATTTTCAGCTTTCCATTTTGGCAGTCCGCCGTCCAAAACAGCCACATCATTGTGGCCAAAAATCTTGAACATCCACCAGGCGCGCGCTGCCGAAAACAATCCAGCGCTGTCGTAGCAGATGACTCTCTTGCCATCGCCGATGCCCATCTTGCGCACATGGGACGAGAATTTTTCCGGGCTGGGCAGCATGTGGGGCAGGGGGCTTTCGGTGTCGGCAATGAGATCGATATCGAAAAACTGCGCGCCTGGAACGCGCGCCGCCAAATACTCAGCTTTCGCGTCGCGCTTGGCCGCGGCCAAATGCCAGGAGCAATCGATGATTGAGATATCAGGTGAATTTCGGTGTTCATCCAGCCATTGGGTTGAAACGATGTCCTGGGTCATGGCCAATTCCTGTCTACGCGAACGCCAGCCTGATGCGGCGGTTTATCTTACCCTTGTTCTCAATCTTGGCAACGCGCATGGGGCCGATTTCGCCGGTGGTCTCGACATGGGTTCCTCCGCAGGGCTGCAGGTCTATCCTGCCTTCCTCGCCGATCATCACAAGGCGCACCGAGCCCGTTCCCATGGGTGGTTTCACCGACATGGTGCGCACCAGATGCAGATTGGCTTCCATTTCTTCATCGGTGATCCAGCGAAAAGTCACGGCATGATTTTCGAGGATGAGCTGATTGATGCGCGCCGCCAGTTCTTCCTTGTCTGGAATCTGGCCTTCTGGAATATCAAAATCAATGCGCCCCCCATCGTCGGAAATTGCGCCGCCGGTTACTGGAAAGGGCGCACAGGCGCAGAGCAGGTGCAGCATCGTATGGGCGCGCATGTTGCGGTAACGAATATCCCAATTCAGATTAAGCACCACAGCGTCACCGATGGCGGGAAGATTTTCGAAACTTGCAGGCACATGGACCACGGATTTCAATTCGTTGTAAATGGTTGCGCTGATTTCCACCATCTGACTGTCGAAAGCCAAGGAGCCGACGTCACCGGGCTGTCCACCCGCCGCCGCGTAGAAATTGGTTTTATCCACAATGATTCCGCGTTCATTTATGTCCTGAACCACTGCTTCCACCGATTTCAAATAGGCATCTTCGCGGAAGAGAAGCTTTGTCATTTTTTACACGGCTTCAAACACTTCAGGCACCCTTGGCGCCTCGGTCAGCCATTTTGGCACGGGCAGGTTTTTCTCGCGCAGGAAATCGGGGTTGAAGAGTTTCGAGGCGTAGCGCGTGCCGTAATCGCAGAGTATGGTGACGATGGTATGTCCGGGACCCATTTGTCTGGCCATATGAATGGCTCCTGCCACGTTCACGCCGGTTGAGCCGCCCATGCAGAGGCCTTCGTGTTCCAGCAGATCAAACGCCAGCGGGATGGATTCGCTGTCGGGAATGAGAAAGGCCTCATCGACGATTGCGCCTTCGAGATTGGCGGTGACGCGGCCCTGGCCGATGCCTTCGGTGATCGACGTGCCTTCGGCCTTGAGTTCGCCGGTCTTGTAATAGCTGTAAAGGGCAGCGCCGGGCGGATCAGCCAAAACAATCTTGATGTCTTTGTTGCGCGGTTTCAGCCCCATGCTGACGCCGGCTAATGTTCCGCCTGAGCCGACGGCCGACACGAACGCATCCACCTTGCCATCGGTCTGGGCCCAAATCTCGGGGGCGGTTCCTTCTATATGGGCCTGGCGATTTGCCACGTTGTCAAACTGGTTGGCCCAAACGGCGCCCATGGCCGTGGCCAAGCGGCCGGAATATCTCACGTAGTTGTTGGGGTTTTTATAAGGAACGGCGGGCACTTCCACCAGTTCGGCGCCGAGATGGCGAATTGCGTCCTTCTTTTCCTGGCTTTGGGTCACAGGGATCACGATCACGGTGCGAAATCCCATGGCCCTGGCTACCACAGCGAGGCCGATGCCAGTGTTCCCGGCGGTTCCTTCGACGATGGTGCCGCCGGGTTTCAATTGCCCTTTGGCGATGGCATCCCGGATAATGAAAAGCGCGGCCCGATCCTTCACCGACTGGCCCGGATTCATGAATTCCGCCTTGCCGAGAATGGCGCAGCCCGTGAGTTCCGAGGCCTTTCTCAGTTTAATGAGAGGGGTGTTGCCAATGGCGGCGATCACGTCGTTCTTGATATCCATGGGAAATTTGCGACCTAAAATAATGCGGCAGGCATTGGCTCAAGCAATTCCTGTCTTCAGAAGTTCCGTGAGTTTGTCATAATGGGTAGCCATGCCGTTCAGCATGGCGGTTTTCAGGACGCCATCGCGGATTTCCTTCGATTCATATTGAATTGTCGTGAAAAGAACCGTCTCGTCGTTCTTCTGGGCAAGGGCTGTGGTGACAAAGGCTCGGCCAGGATACCATGGCTCGTCGAATTGTTCGTAGGCGGCAAAACGCTCGGGTGCATTGACCTGGCGGAAAATCCCGCCCATTCCCAAGGTTTTTCCATCGCTGTCCTGGCGCCAAACGTAGCGATATTTACCGCCCAATCGCAGGTCAATTTCACAAACGGTCATCGACCAGCCCGCAGGCCCGAGCATCCACTGCCTGACAATTTCTGGCTTGGTCAAAGCGTCAAAGACCGTCTGGCGCGGAGCCTTGAAGCTGCGCGATACCGCCAGTGTGCGATCCTCAGGCTTTTCGCCCGCTTTCTTGAGAACCGGTTTTTTCACCACGGACTCCTTCGTTATTCTCAGGCTTCAGGCTAACAGGTTCGGCCGCAAGAATAAAGCCGATCCCTTTCGGAATCGGCCTTTGAAACTGGCTCCTCGAGCTGGACTCGAACCAGCGACCATTCGATTAACAGTCGAATGCTCTACCAACTGAGCTATCGAGGAATGTCGGGGCCGTATAGCAGAGGCCTTTGGATACGAAAAGACATTTGTCATTTCTTTTCGCCATTAACTTTGATGGCGGCGATGGCTCCCTATATAGTGCCGGATACGGAAAGGAATTCTGGTGCCAAAAGTCAAATTCGCGGGTTACAGCGTCAATGTTCCAGGAAGCCCAATTCTGCGTGTCGCATTGGGTATCCTGCTTATATTCGGGGGCTTATTGTGGTTCCTGCCGCTGGTGGGTTTTTGGATGCTGCCACTTGGCGTGGCTGTCCTGTCAGTGGACCTGCCACCGGTGCGGCGTTTCCGGCGTTCTGCCACTGTCAAGATTGGCTACTGGCTGCATTTCCGCTGGCCGTGGCTTGCCAAGAAATTTGGCTATGGCGAGCCGCGCGACGGCAAACGCTAGAGGGATTGGAGGCCTCGCCCGGAATCGAACCGGGATGCAAGGATTTGCAGTCCTCTGCGTAACCACTCCGCCACGAGGCCTTCGAGCGGCCTTATAGGCGATGGCATTTCAGGATACAACCTAATCCTCAAATCCCTTGCATTGTCACGGCTTTGATGGCTATCAACCCTCACTGGCAACTGATTTGGATAGTGGCACATGACTGATTTCGCGAT
>JANMHO010000013.1:0-7508 GCA_031375195.1 Rhodobiaceae bacterium | reverse complement strand
GGGGCGCATCTTGGGATTGAGGGAGCCCGCCGCGTTGGTGAGGATCAGTGTTTCGATCCCGGCTTTTTTCAGCGCTTCTATCACCGGGCGCATAATGGCGGGGTTGCCGCTTTCATAGGCGTGCGCCCTGCCCGCCAGAACCGCGATTTCCTTTCCTCCTACCTTGCCAACAACCAGTTGACCAGCATGGCCGGAAATTTTTGGGACAGGAAAGCCTGTGAGCTCACCATAGGGAATTCGAATTGCATCTTTCACCACATCAGCGAAGGAGCCGAGGCTTGAGCCCAGGATGATGGCGATTTTTGGAGCGCGGCCACCCAGCTGACTTTGAAGCTCTGTCACGCCTTGTTGTCTCCCGATTCAAATCTATCAATTTTTCTTAATGCACCAGCTCTCAGATTTCTGGCAATTGAAGCAACAATTTTCTCGGTGAAGGATTTTCCAAAACGTCCTAGCTGCTTGGCGTTCGGGTTGAAATTCCAAGACAGGTCAAGCGGGTCAATATTGCACTCCTTGACATGAACATATGCTTTTCGGCCAGGATTCAAACCGGCACGCCGTATTTCCGTTTCAGGCACCTCGAGACTCGCCATCACATCATCCGATGCCTGATCACTAATGGCCACTATCACAAGAAAAACAATTCCGCCTTGTCCGATTGTGCTGATTGCAAGACAAGAGGTGCGGTCCTTGGCGTGTTCTATTCCTGCATCTTCTTCATATCCCCAAAGATAGGGATAGTGAAAGACAGTGCCTGACAGCAGCGGCTTGTCATTTGTCATAGCTGTCGTTCTCGGCGAAGCCCTCAAGTTGTGGCAACAACCATTCCAAAATGTCATCGGGCGGATTGTCGGTACGAACAACGCGGCGCGGATTCCTAGGAGTGCGGCTTATGCTTTCAAATACCTCCACACTCATCATCACATAGCGGGGCTTGTTGTGCTGGGTGATGGTAACAGGCGCTTGGCTGGCAGCGTGGGTCACATCGCCAATTTTGCGGGAGAGATCGCCGGTTGAGAAGGATTTCATGGTTTGGGCTCCAAAATACGTAAATTACGATATTATCGATAAATACGCAATATATGTTTATTGCGATAATATCGTTAATTACGTATTATACGTAAATTATGTATCAAGATTCTCCGGCCCGAAGGAGGCGGGCAACAATTCATCGAGGGTGAAGGTTTGTTTTACTTTTCCATCCTGCCCACACATATGGATTTTGACGTTTCCCTTGGCGAATTCCCTGATCTTCTGGCGGCAGCCGCCGCAGGGCGCGCAGAGCAAATCTCCGGTGCCGATTACCGCCATCTCGGCTATGGCATGGCCGCCTGCCATGATCATGGCGGCGATAGCGGAGGTTTCCGCACACCAGCCCTGCGGGTAAGCGGCGTTTTCAATGTTGCAGCCGCCGTGGATTTGCCCCCGCTCATCGCGCACCGCCGCCCCCACAAGAAACTTTGAATAGGGCGCATAGGCCTTGAGGCGAGCTGACTTTGCCGCCGCGATCAGATCATTCATGTCATCTGTCCTTGGTGTAGGGAATGCCGCTGGCTTTGGGTGGGACCGATTTCCCGATAAAGCCCGCGAGTAGAACAACTGTCAGCAAGTAAGGCAGCATGTTGATGAACTGCACGGGAACTTCAACGCCGCCGATGCGGACTCCTTGCAGATAGTTTCCGCTGGCTTGCAGAAAGCCAAACAGCAGGCAGGCATAGAGCGCTGGCCAGGCGCGCCAGCTTGCGAAAATCAGGGCGGCAAGGGCCATGAAGCCGCGGCCTGCCGTCATATCGCGCACAAAGCTAGCAGACAGCGACGTTGACAAAAACGCCCCCGCAATCCCACAGAGAATGCCCGCAATGATCACCGCCTCATAGCGAAGCCTGGCAACTGAAATGCCGGCGGTGTCCACTGCGTGGGGATTTTCGCCAACGGCCCGCAGCCGCAGGCCAAAGCGCGTCTTGGCCAGGGCCCAGGCGGTCAGCGGTACCAACAAAATCGTCACGTAGGTGAGGATCGAATGGCCCGAAATGATTTTTGCAAGATCACCAAGAAGCGGCACGTCGGCAAGAGCCCTGGCACCCGGGAGTTCAATCGGCATGAAGCGCGCATTTACAGGCAAGGCCGGTGTGCGGCCCCCTTCCTTGAACCATGTGTTGCCAAGCACAACAGCGAGACCAGCGGCCATCATGTTGATCGCCACGCCTGAAACAACCTGATTGCCGCGCTGGTTGATGGATGCATAACCATGGACGAGTGCGAGGCCCAGCGACACAAGAACTGCAAACAGCATGCCGGTCCAGGCCGACTGGAAGTGAGCGGCGGCGGCGGCGGCTGCAAAAGCCGCGGCCAGCATTTTGCCTTCGAGGCCAATATCGACAATGCCTGAACGCTCGGACCAGAGGCCGGCAAGACAGGCCAAGACCAGCGGCACGGAGAGCCTTATGGTGGACGCCAAAATTTCTGGAAGCAGGGAAAAATCCATGAGTTATTCCTCCGCGTTCGCAAAGATGGCGGCAAGGGTGGGGCGGAAGGCCTGTTCAAGCGCACCCATGAACAGGATCACCAGGCCCTGGATCACCACAATCATGTCGCGCGAGATCAGGGGCTTCGCAAATGACAGCTCAGCGCCGCCCTGATAGAGCAGACCAAAAAGCATGGCGGCAAAGACGATTCCAACGGGGTGCGAGCGCCCCATGAGAGCCACAGCAATTCCTACAAACCCGGCGCCTCCGGCAAATTCCAGCAACAGGCGATGTTGCACGCCCAGGACTTCATTGACGGCCATTAGCCCCGCGAGGCCACCGGAAATCGCCATTGAAATGATAATAATTCGATCTGGTTTTATGCCAGCGTAAATAGCTGCTTCGGAGTTTGCACCGACAGCGCGAATTTCATAACCAAGCTTGGTACGCCAGAGCAAATACCATACGAAGAACACGGCAATGACCGCCAGGAACACAGTGAGGTTGAGCGGTGTTGATGGCAGGCGCACCCCAAAAAACTGCAAGCCAATTTCGCGGAAATTGAGAATATACGCGCCCGTAATCTCGCGGCTTTCGACGGCCATTTTTCCGACGGGCCGGAACCAGTTGTTGATGAGATAGACCATCAGGCTGGCGCCGATGAAGTTGAACATGATGGTGGTGATCACGATGTGGCTGCCGCGCTTGGCTTGCAGGTAGCCAGGTATCCAGGCCCAGAACGCGCCAAACAGGATTGAGGCCAGAACGGCGAGCGGGATGACGATAGGCCATGGCAGAAATTCAAGGCTGAGCCCGACGATCGCCGCACCGAGGCCTGCAAAATAGGCCTGGCCTTCGCCGCCAATATTGAACAGTCCTGCGTGGAAGGCGACCGCCACGGCGAGCCCGGTAAAAATAAAGTTAGTGGCATAATAGAGAACATAGCCCCAACCCTTGATTGAACCCACCGCACCCTTGAGCATGATCCACATGGCTTCGAATGGATTTTCACCGATGATAAGAACGACAAGGCCCGCGACTAAAAGGGCAATAAACAGGTTGAGCAATGGAATGAGTCCGATATCGACCCAGGCTGGCAGTTCACCGCGGCTGTTGGCCATCACGCGGCATCCTTTGAAACACCGGCCATCAACAGGCCAAGTTCACGCTCATCGGCGGATGAATCGCGCTCGCCCATGATCTTGCCAGCGAACATCACGAGGATGCGATCCGACAGCGAGCGGATTTCATCAAGCTCCACCGACACCAGAAGCACGGCCTTGCCCTGGTCACGCAGTTCAATGAGGCGCCTGTGGATGAATTCTATGGCGCCGATATCAACGCCCCGGGTGGGCTGGCCCACAATCAGCAAATCCGGGTCGCGCTCAAGTTCGCGAGCGAGGATGATTTTCTGCTGGTTGCCTCCGGAGAATTTGGCGCTCTTGAGAAGCGGGTCACCGGGGCGCACGTCGAATTCCAGCATCTCCGCCTTGCAGCGGTTTACGACCGACTCGCGGTTCAGCCTGAAGCCCTTGCCCAGCGCTTCATCGTAATGCCAGCCCAGGATGCTCGATTCAGACGCATCAAAACTTGAAATGAGGCCGCGGTGCTGGCGGTCTTCGGGCACATGGGCCAGGCCTTCTTTGCGCAGATGCTGGGGATCACCCAAAATGCCGATGTTCTTGCCTTCAAAAATTATTTCACCTGATGCTGGTTTCGTGATCCCCGCAATGAGATCAAGAAGTTCCGACTGGCCGTTTCCGGAGACGCCGGCGATGCCAACGATTTCGCCAGCCCGCACATTGAAGGAAACACTGTCAACGCGGGGCGTGCCTTTGCGGTCGCGCCAGGTCAGGTTGTTCACTTCGAGAACCACCTGGCCGGGCTTGGCCTTGATTTTTTTGACGCGCAGCAGCACGCGGCGACCCACCATCAATTCCGCAAGTTCTTCAACGGAAGTGTGTTTGGTTTCCTTGGTTGCCACCAGTTCGCCCCGGCGCATGACGGACACATGGTCGGTGATCGCCATGATTTCGCGGAGCTTGTGAGTTATGAGAATGACGGTTTTGCCCTGATCCCTAAGCTGGCCCAGAATGCGGAACAGATGATCGGCTTCGTCAGGTGTCAGCACGCCGGTTGGTTCGTCCAGGATCAGGGTTTCAGCGCCCTTGAACAGGGCTTTCAGAAT
This sequence comes from Rhodobiaceae bacterium, assembly GCA_031375195.1. Lineage (GTDB taxonomy): Bacteria > Pseudomonadota > Alphaproteobacteria > Rhizobiales > Aestuariivirgaceae > Aestuariivirga. The sequence goes on along the minus strand of JANMHO010000013.1, from coordinate 2,855 downwards.
TTCAACACGTTGTTGCAACCCAACAGGCAATTCACCGACGATGGCGTCGGGGTCGACGTCGAGCTCATAGTCGCGGGCAAGCCTTGTCAACTCGGCGCGGGCTTTTGCCAGGGCTGGGCCAATGAGCCGGCCGCCTTCGGCACCCAACACAACATTTTCAAGGACTGTGAAGGGATCCACCAGCATGAAGTGCTGGTGCACCATGCCGATGCCCAAATTGATCGCATCGAATGAGGATTTTATTTTTGCGGGTTGGCCTTTGACTTTGATTTCGCCTTTGTCGGCGGCGTAAAAACCAAAGAGGATCGACATCAATGTCGATTTACCAGCGCCATTTTCGCCGATGATGCCGTGAATTGACCCTTGCGCGATGGTCATGCTCACATCCTTGTTGGCGTGAACAGCACCGAAGCGCTTGTCAATTCCGATGAGCTCAATGGCTGGGGTCATGGTGAACTTAGGTTCGGCCCTCTCCCGGGAAAGGGAGAGGGCCAATTGTTTCAGGTGTTTTCCGGTTATTCAACCGGGCACTTATTGTCTTCCATATAGTCGTGCACTTTTATGGCACCTGAAATAATGTCGGTCTTGGCTTTTTCCGCAGCGGCTGCCATTTCGGCGGTGATGAGCGCCTTGTTGTTGTCGTCAACGGCGTAACCCACACCGTCTTCAGCAAGGCCAAGAGCCTGGATACCCGGCTTGAATGCGCCATCCTTGCCAGACTTCATGACGTTGTAAACGGCAACGTCCACGCGCTTGAGCATGGAGGTCAAAACCTTGCCGGGGTGGAGATGGTTCTGGTTGGCGTCAACGCCAATGGAGAGCGCGCCGCCATCGGCTGCTGCCTGGAGAACGCCAAGGCCCGTGCCACCAGCCGCAGCAAAAACAACGTCAGCTCCCTGCGACATCTGGCCCTTGGTGATTTCGCCGCCCTTGACGGGATCGTTCCAGGCAGCACCGGTATCACCGGTCATGTTCTGAATGACTTTTGCATCTGCCTTCACGGCCTTGACGCCTTGGGCATAGCCGCAGCCAAAGCGACGGATCAATGGAATATCCATGCCGCCAACAAAGCCAACCGTGCCGGATTTCGAGGCCATGCCGGCCAGCATGCCGACGAGATAAGAGCCTTCCTGTTCCTTGAACACGATGGATTGCACGTTTGGCAGATCCACGACCATGTCAACAATCGCAAACTTGAGGTCTGGATATTCCTTGGCAACCTTTTCGACCGCGGCCGCCTGGGCAAATCCTGCGGCAATAATCGGGCTATATCCCTGGTCAGCAAAGTTGCGGATGGCCTGTTCGCGCTGGGCTTCATTGGCGATTTCAAATTCGCCGTAAGCCGTACCCGTTTCAGCCTTGAATTTCTCCGAACCGTTGAACATGCTTTCGTTGAATGACTTGTCAAACTTGCCGCCAATATCAAATACAATGGCTGGCTTGTCGTCGGCAGCGAAGGCAGAAACCGCCATCATTGCTGTCAAAGCAGCGGTTGCGAGTAATTTCTTGATCATATGATGTCTCCCTGAATTTTTTACCGGCTGATCAAGCCTTGACCCAATTGACGCCAAATCCCTGTCATTTGCAAGTGGTTGCGTGGCTCTTGAAACGGCGGTTTTAACTCCTCATATGAGTGGAGGTGAGGCGCCATTTTGGGGCTCACCTGGCGAGGCCGCTTTTACAAGGGCATGGACGAGATGAACAAGATTTCAGTGTTTTCTTCCCCCCTTTTGCTGGGGTTTGACGAGGTGGAGCGCCTGCTGGAGCAGGCTGTTAAAACCTCGGGCGAGGGCTATCCACCCTATAACATTGAAAGGCTGCCGCAGGATGAGGGTTTGCGCATTACTCTCGCAGTCGCAGGCTTTGCAAAATCAGACCTTGAAATTACGGTCGAGAATAATCAACTTAATATCCGTGGGCGAATCAGAGATGGTGGAACGACCGAGTATTTGCACCGGGGCATCGCGGGGCGGCAATTCGCGCGCGCCTTTGTGTTGGCCGACGGCGTGGAAGTGATTGATGCCAGCCTTTCGAATGGACTTCTGTTGATCAATCTCAAAAGGCCGGAAGCCAGCAGCATAATTCGCCGCATAGAGATCAAGGAGCAGTAGGATGAACAAGGAATTTCAATTAAGTGTCGAAGAGCTGGCGCAGCTTGGCAATGGCGCGCTTTCCTATATCCGTGAGGTCGAAGGCCGTGATGTTATCCGGATGGTGGGAAAACAAGCGAAAGTTCCACCAGATGCGAAGCTGTTTTGCCTGTTCAACGCCAATGGTTCGCCGATTTCCATTTCAGGAACAAGAGAAGCTGCGGTGGTGAGCGCTGATGAGCATGAGCTGGTGACGATCAGCCTGCATTGAAGGACCGCTCACCCTGTTTGCATTGGGGACCGGGGAGGAACTAGGCCGCCGAAGCCGTGGCCGATGGTTCTGTCAGAATCGAATACAATCCCTCCGCCGTATCGGTTCCGCGCAGTTTGGCGATGGTGTCGTTTTCGCGCAGTAATCTCGAAATTCTGGCTAATGCTTTCAGATGATCAGCGCCGGCGTGATCGGGCGCCAGCAATACGAACACCAGATCGACGGGTTGGCCATCGAGGGAATCATAAGGGATTGCGGTGACTAGCCTGGCGAAGAGGCCATAGACCCTATTGATGTTAGGAAGCTTTCCGTGGGGGATGGCGATGCCCTGGCCGATGCCGGTTGAACCCAGTTTTTCGCGCGTCAGCAGGGTTTCAAAAATAATCCGGTGATCAACGGCCACGAGTTTCGCCAGGGGTTGCGAAAGCTCCTGCAGCAGCTGCTTTTTGCTTTGCGCTTTCACGGCTGGCAATATGGAGCGGGCGTCAATGATA
>JANMHO010000256.1:0-20327 GCA_031375195.1 Rhodobiaceae bacterium | reverse complement strand
CTATGAAGGATTGGCGCTGGGCATTGTGCTGTCAGTGGCGGTGCGCGACCTTGTCACCAAGCGCATTCCAGCCAACATTCCCACATTCGTGATCGCGTTGGCCAATGCCGGATTCGTGACGCTGGGCGGCTTGGTGATTGCATTCGTCCAGGGCTTCGCGCCCATTGCGTGGTGGCAACTGGCGCTGCTTGCGATGTCAGCCGTGCTTCTCGCCTCTGGATACATGTTCATGGTCGCCACATTGAGGCTGGGAGAGTTGTCTGTCACAGCGCCTTTCCGCTACAGCAGTGTGCTGTTCTCCATCGTCCTTGGAATGACGATTTTTGCAGAATTCCCGGATATTCCGTCGTATTTTGGCATGGGGCTTATTTCAGCCGCCGGTCTTTATGCAGCCCATCGCGAAGCCGTGCTCAATCGCAAGCGCCGCGAACAGGCATTATGAGGCAGATTATGCGTTCCAAACTGCTCAGTCTTGCAACCGCCGTTCCGGAATTCGAACTGCGAACCGAAGATGTGATTGTCGAAGCCCAGAAAATTTTTGGCGGGCGGCATGACGATTTTGAGCGGATGCTGCCGGTCTATGCAAACTCCGAAATCAAGACCCGCTATTCCACGTGTTCCTATGATTGGTTCCGGCAAGAACAGGGCTGGCCGGAGCGCTCCGAGGCTTTTCTGACCGGGGCCTCAAAGATGTTCGCCGAAGTTTCAACACTTGCCCTGGAGCGCGCTGGCCTTGAGGCAGGACAGGTTGATACCATCGTCATGATTTCTTCCACTGGCATAGCAACACCCACCATTGAAGCGCGGGTGATGAGCGAGCTTGGGTTTCGCGATGATGTGAAGCGGGTGCCCGTGTTCGGCCTGGGGTGCGCAGGTGGTGTGGCTGGCGTTTCATTGGCAGCAAGACTGGCGATGGCGCAACCGGGTTCAAATGTTCTGGTGGTCGTTATTGAGTTGTGCACGCTCACGTTCCGCGCCGATGAAATCTCCAAATCCAATATCGTGGCGACCGCGCTTTTTGGCGATGGGGCGGCTGCGGCTGTGCTCTCCACCACGGGCAAGAATGCGCATGGTGAAATTGAATTCATGGGCGAACATACCTGGCCTGACACTGTTGACATCATGGGTTGGCGCATGGACCCGCAGGGGTTCGGCGCAATTTTCTCACGCAGCATTCCTGAACTGGCGCTCAAGAACTTGCGCCCGGCGGCGGACGGATTTCTGGCCGGCAACAATTTGAGCTTTGCCGATGTTGGGGCTTATTCATTCCATCCCGGTGGGGCAAAAGTCATCGCCGCCCTGGAGGTGGCATTCACGCTGGAGGCGGGCAAGCTTGCCAATGAACGCAAAATTCTTGCCGGATTTGGCAACATGTCGGCGCCTACCGTATTGTTCGTATTGGAACAGGGCCTGACGGAGAACTTTTCAGGCCGCCGTTTCATTTCAGCCCTTGGACCGGGCTTTACAGCCGGGTTCATAACCATGCTACAGTGACACCATGTGGACCAATCTCATCATCCTTTCGCTGGTCACCCTGCAGCGACTCGTGGAGCTATTCATCGCCCGGCGGAACACCAAGCGCCTGCTTGCCAATGGTGGTGTCGAGGTTAGCGCTGGGCAATATCCGCTTATTGTCATTTTTCATGCGCTGTGGCTGGCGGGGCTTTGGTATTTCGTTTGGGGTCATGACGTGTCCTGGCCATGGATTTTTGCCTATCTGGTTTTGCAGGCCGCGCGCGGCTGGATAATCGCGGCCCTCGGCAGCCGCTGGACAACCCGCATCATCGTTGTTCCGGGTGAAACACTGAGTGCCGCAGGGCCTTACAAGTATTTCCGCCATCCGAATTACATGATCGTGGCGGCGGAGATATTCATTCTGCCAATGGTGTTCGGCCTCTGGTGGTACGCTTTGCTTTTTGGCAGCATCAATCTGGCGCTGCTGTATTATCGCATCAGGGAAGAAGAGGCCGCGTTAAAGCCGTTGCGCATGGAGAATCAATTGCCAGTCGAACCTTCAACATGAGTGTGGGTTGCGGCGGCAACTTCGCCGATCCGGGCTTCCACGCCAACTATGCCGGCTCTCTCGAAAGTCAGCTGCAATTTTAGTGTGCCGCCCATTTTAAGTGGCCCGTTGAGGCCCGTGAGCATGATGTGAAGTCCGCCGGGCTTCATCTGCACAGCGCCATTTACGGGAATTTCGAGCGCCCCGACGGGAAGCATTTTCACCACGCCGTCAACATCTTTGGTCTCGTGCAATTCGGCGGAATCCGCGGCGTCGGTGGTGATGGACAGGAGCCTGTCCGCCCCTGCCCCGTGGTTCATCAGCGTCATGTAGACGGCGCCGGCTTTAGCGGTTGGCACGGCAGAAGCCCTGGCAAAGGCTTGCGTCACCATGACGTCACTAGCCAAGACACTGTTTGACAGTGCTATGATGGCGCCAAGGGTGAGGGCTGTGGCAGTCAGGACTTCAAAAACGAGTATTCTCATGGGGGACTGTTCGCGCCGGATTTGGGCGCGAATGTGTCGGCTGTTGCGCGGCGAAGGGTCGCGCGCGTTTTTCATGGGATTGCTGTTTGTGACAACGCCTTGCCTGGCCGAGGACAAATACCCGGTGGCCATTGAATTGGTTCTGGCGCTGGATTGCTCCGCCAGCGTTGACAACCGCGAGTTCCGCCTGCAGGTGGAGGGACTGGCTGAGGCATTCCGCGACCCTGAAGTTCTGGAAGCTGTCGAAAACCTCAAGCCCTTCGGCGTCGCGGTTGCTGTCACCCAGTGGGGGGCACCCAGAGAAACACGTGTTGTGGTCCCGTTTACCTGGCTGGAAAGCTCCATGCACGCCAAGGCGTTCGGCTTTCGGGCGGGGCTCATACGCCGATGGATAAGGGCGAGTGCCACGTCCATCGCCACTGGAATTGACGACGCGGTGGCATTGATCGACAGCAATGAGTTTGAGGGGCACCGGAAGGTGATCGATGTCTCGGGCGATGGGCAAGACAACAGCGGCGCCGATCTGGACGCCGCGCGGGAAAGGGCGCGGGCTGGCGGCATCACGATCAACGGCCTCTCCATCGCATCCGATGCCGAGGGCCTCGAAGAATACTACCGGCAAAATGTCATAAGCGGTTCGGATGCCTTTGTGGAACCCGCCAGGGATTTCGAAGACTTCGCCCGCGCGCTTAAAGAGAAGCTGTTGCGGGAATTGAGGCCGTTCGCTTCCTGAGGGACTGCAACCCCTCGCCAACCAATTTTTTTGCCGCCGCCCTCAGCTCCTTTTCGGTAAACCCCGCGAAGCTCAGCAGCAAACCCTGCTCGCAGGTTTTTCCGGCATAGTGGCTTGACAGGGATTGGGTCTCGATTCCGGCATTTGCCAGCCTTGTAACGAGTTCCTCATCATTGTCATCCGGCCTCAGCCGCAGCAGAAGCATAAGGCCAGCGGGTGAGGCGTCTATAGTGAATTGGCTGCCATGGCTGGCTGACAGCGCTTCAATCAGCGCGGCACGCCTGCCGGCGTATATCCTCCGCATGCGGCGAATGTGAATGGCGAATGCGCCCGACGTCATGAATTCGCAAAGCGCGGGTTGCGCCATGAGCGAGGGAGGCGCGCCGTGGGCCATTCGCCCGGCGCGGAATTTCTCCAGCATGGATGCTGGAACAACGATGTACCCCAGCCTGAGGATCGGCGAAAAGACTTTCGAGAAACTGCCGGAATAGATCACGCGATCCTTTCGATCGAGGCTCATCAAAGCGGGCAAGGGCTGGCCCACATAGCGATATTCACTGTCATAATCATCTTCAATGACGATGGCTTTGGCTTCCTCGGCCCAATCCAACAATTCGAGACGGCGAGAAAGCGGCATGGTGACACCCGTTGGATATTGCCGCGCCGGAGTCACGAATGCCCCCCTTGCGTGGCCAGCGCGCGCGCGACCCTTGCTCACGTTCAATCCCTCGCGGTCCACCGGCACCGCGACGGTTTTCACGCCGCCTAACGAAAATACGCGGCGCGCTGTTGGATAGCCGGGTTCCTCCATCCAGATTTTATCGCCAGCCTTGAAAATGGAGCGGTTGATGAGATCGAAGGCATCCATGCCGCCTGCGGTCATGACGACTTGGGGAGGGGCGCAGGAAATGCCGCGCCACTCATAGAGGTGGCGGGCGATGGCCGAGCGCAGGGGCAGCCACCCAAACACATCGTTGTGTTCCAGCATTGCGATGGGCGGATTGCGCCAGTAGCGGCCCAGCAGGCGGCCCCATTCATCGTGGGGAAAATGCTCCCAATCCACGAGGCCGGAACGGAAGGGCCTCGCCGGCTCGCGCCGGTGTTCAGCGGAAGTTTTGGTGAGCGGCGCCGGCGGCGCTTTGACATTCAGCAAGGTTTCCGGCAATTCGGCGGCTACGCGGGTGCCAGAGCCCTTGCGGGTTTCGACATAGCCTTCGCTCAGCAATTGTTCATAGGCTTCGACAACCGTTGCGCGGGCCACTTTCAAATCCTCGGCGAGGCCCCGGGTTGAGGGCAATTTGGACTGCGGACGAAGCCTGCCACTCAATACGAATTCCCTGATCTGGCGGGAAATTTGCGATTGAATGGGTTCGCTATCGGCCCGGTCAATGCCAATTTCGCTGGTGGATGCTACTAAAAGTGGTCTGTTCATTGGTGGTAAACTTGGTTCTTTCAACCAGACCATAGACCACCCATAAAGTTATGACAATCGAGGAGAAGACCTATGGACAAAGCCCCCAGCGAGCGCACCCGTGTGAGGCGCCTGAACAAGCGCGCCAAGTATGACCGCGAAACCGTGCATGCCATTCTGGACACGATGCCGATTTGCTACGTGGGCTATGTGTTCAAGGGCACTCCCTATGTGACGCCAACCCTGCAATGGCGGGAAGACGATCACATTTATTGGCATGGATCATCGGCCAGCCGGATGCTGGAAACCTGCGTGGATGCGGATGTGTGCGTGACTGTCACCATGATTGATGGGATGGTGATGGCGCGCTCGGCGTTCAATCATTCCTGCAATTATCGGTCAGTAATGGTGATGGGCAAGGCCCATATAATCAGCGATCCGGCCGAGAAGGAGCAGCGGCTGAAGACATTCACCGAAAAGCTTTTCCCGGGGCGCTGGGATATCTTGCGGCCAGTGACTTCGAAAGAATTGAAGGCGACGACGATGCTGGGCCTTTCCCTGGATGAGGCTTCAGCCAAGGTGCGCAATGGCCCGCCAGGTGACGACGAGGAAGATTATGCCTTGCCGATTTGGGCGGGGCTCATTCCCATGCGGACCCAAGTATTGACGGCCACAGCCGATGAACGGAACTTGCCAGGGCTGGCGCCGCCCGATCATGTGAAGCACTTCAAAATAGGCTGAGCCTTGCCTCTCGCTCCATGAGGGCACATACTTGATGGAAATCGCCAGGAGCGGAACGCATGGGCACGAAGATTTCATTTTCACGTCCCGACGGCAAGCAAGCCACGGGCTATTTGGCCAAAACGGGCGCTGCCAATGCGCCAGGTGTTGTGGTGATCCAGGAGTGGTGGGGTCTGCAGGATCAAATCAGGGGAATTTGCGACCGGTTAGCGCTTTCGGGGTATGAGGCACTGGCGCCTGATCTTTATGCAGGAACCGTTGTTCCCTATCATGACAGCGAAGCGGCGGCACGCGAGATGAGCTCACTCAATTTTCTTGAGGCGACTGACCAGGTGGTGCGCGGGGCCGCGCAGTATCTGGGCAAGACGGGAGTCAAGGTGGGTCTCACAGGTTTTTGCATGGGTGGAGCGGTTGCGATATTGGGCGCGGCGCGCATTCCGGAAGTGGCTGCGGCAGTTGCGTTTTATGGCCTTCCCCCGGAAGGAGCCGTCAACCCAGCAGATGTTGAAATTCCGCTGCAGGGCCATTATGCCAACACGGATGACTACATCACGCCGCAGAAGGTTGATGCTTTTGAGACTGCAAACGCAAGTTTTGAGTTTTATCGCTACGATGCCGACCATGGCTTCATGAACGAGCAACGCGATGTGCATCAACGGGTTGCGGCAGAACTAGGCTGGGAGCGCATGCTGAAGTTCTGGAAGAAGCATCTTTAGACGGGTTCGACATCCTGCACTTCGACTGTCGAGATCAATCCCTTCGCGTTGAAATGCACCGTCTCAACGCCTTGGCGCTTGATTTTTTTTCCTGACGAAATGCTGGTGGCCACCAGTATCCAATGGGAGCGCACGGAATCTGCACTTACGAATTCGACACTTATGTCCGATGATATTTGATCGCTGAATTCATGGTAGTAAGCCTTCATCGCTTCGAGGATTGCGGTTCGTCCGTAAAGGCCGCCGATGCCTGATGAGTGGTATTCCGCGTCTTCCGCGAACATTTTTTCTATGGAAGCAAAATTGAACTCATTCAAAGCCCTGTGATAGCGCTCAACCAGTTTCAAGATATCCTTTGCCATGGCCCTACTCCGCCAGCGCCCCCATGATACGCACCCAGCTGCGGATGCCTTTGTGGAAGCTGCTGAGATTGTATTTTTCATTGGGGCTATGAATTGCGTCATCGTTAAGGCCAAAACCCACCAGCACGCTATCCATGCCGAGGATGTCCTTGAAGCTTCGAACGATGGGAATTGAACCGCCTGAACCGATGAGAACAGCTTCGCGGTTGAACTCAACCTTCAGCGCTCCGGCGGTTTTACTGATGAATGCGTTGTCCTCCCTGATTTCAGTTGCGGGCGATCCGCCGCCGTTGCCGGAAAATTCCAGTTTGCAATCCTTTGGGATCTGGTTCTTCGCAAATTTCTGAAAGGCTTTCAGAATTTTTTGCGGATTCTGTTTTCCGACAAGCCGAAAAGTCAGCTTGGCATGGGCTTTGGATGGCAGAACGGTTTTTGTGCCGGCGCCCGTGTAACCTCCCCAGACGCCATTTACCTCCGCGGTAGGCCTTGCCCAAACATGCTCGAGCACCGTCCTGCCTCTTTCGCCAGCAGGCACTGCCAAGCCCACCTCGCCCAAAAATTTCTTGCCGGAGAACTTGAGTGATCGCCATTGTTTTTTTGTGGCGGATGGCAGCGGGTTCACGCCATCATAGAAACCTGGAATGGCGACTTTGCCATTCTTGTCATGAAGCGCGGCCAGGACCTTGGTGAGCACGCGGATCGGGTTCATCGCAGCGCCGCCATACAAGCCGGAATGCAAATCAATGCTCGGGCCGGTGACGGCAATTTCCTCATGCACAAGTCCGCGGAGGCGCGTGGTGATTGCCGGAGTCTTGGAATCCCACATATTTGTATCGCATACGAATGCGGCGTCGCAGGAAAGTTCCGCCTTGTTGGCTTTCAAAAATGGAATGAGGGACGGAGAGCCAGACTCCTCTTCGCCCTCAATCAGGAAGGTGGCTTTGATTGGCAAGCTTCCCGTGGCTGATATCCAGGCGCGGGCCGCTTCCACAAAGGTCATGAGCTGGCCTTTGTCATCGGCGGTGCCGCGCCCATACATCCGTTCCACGCCATCCTTGTCCTTGCGGCGCGTGGGTTCAAAGGGCGGTGTGTGCCAAAGTTCCACAGGATCAACGGGTTGCACATCATAATGGCCATAGAATAAAACGTGCGGTGTTTTGGCGGCAGTGGATTTTCGCGTGTAATGGGCTACCACCATTGGCCTTCCGGCAGTCGGCCGCATTTCAGCTGCAAAGCCCAAGTCAACCAGTTGAGCCACCAGCCAGCGCGCGGCCTTTTCGCATTCGGCGTTATAGGCAGCGTCAGTCGAGATGGATTGGATGCGGACAAAATCAAAAAGCCGGTCGACGCTTTTTTCGAAGCCTTGATCCGCGGCAGCGAGCACTGTGTCGGTCATTTTATCCTCACGCATCCAGTTCTGAAATTATGCGCGCCCAGGAGCGAATGCCCTTGTGGAAACTCTCCACGTCGTATTTCTCATTGGGGCTGTGCACGTTGTCATCTTCGCGGGCAAATCCAACCATCAGGCTATCAATTTTCAAGTGCTTCTTGAAGGATTCCACGACGGGAATGGAACCGCCGCTGCCGCTCATCACGGGTGCCTTGTTCCATTCCGCTTTCAAGGCCTTCTTTGCCGCCATCACATAGCGACTGTCATCGGAGACGGTTACCCCTGATGAATTGCCCCCCTGGGAAGTGAAACTCACTTTGCAGTCTTTCGGCATTTGCGCCTTCACGAATTTTCTAAAGGCGGCGCGCACGTTATTGGGATTTTGCCCGCTCACCAGCCGGAATGTCAACTTCGCCATGGCTTTGGAGGGGAGCACGGTTTTGGACCCTGCGCCGGTGTAGCCGCCGAGAATTCCATTCACTTCTGCCGTAGGCCTGGCCCAGATTTGCTCCAGCGCTGTGTAACCCTTTTCTCCGGCTGGAATTCCAAGCCCCACATCTCCCAAAAACTGCTTCGCCGAAAATTTCAATTTGGCCCATTCCTTGCGCGTTTTCGCAGACAATGGTTTCACGCCGTCATAGAAGCCCGGAATCGTGATCTTGCCATTCTTGCCGTGCAATGCGGCCAGAATTCGGCTCAGAACCCGAAGGGGGTTTACGGCGGCCCCGCCATAGTATCCGGAGTGCAAATCTATCCGGGGACCGGTGATGGCAACTTCCTCGGCAATGCAGCCGCGCAGGAAAGTTTTGACAGCAGGCGTCTTGGCGTCCCACATTTTGGTATCGCAAACAAAGGCCACGTCCGGCGTTAACACTTTGCGATTGTCGGCCAGGAACCTGTCGAGGTGGGAGCTGTCTCCCTCCTCGTCGCCCTCAATCAAAATCGTTAATTCGAATGGCAATTTGCCATGCACAGCCAGCCAGCTCCGGCAGGCCTCAACAAAGGTCATCAATTGGCCCTTGTCGTCTGAGCTTCCCCGGGCAAATATTTGATCTTGGCCGTTTTTTCCCTTTCTGATCTGTGGTTCAAAGGGTGGCGTGACCCACAGGTCAACAGGGTCTGCGGGCTGAACATCGTAATGGCCATAAAAAAGGATATGGGGCGTATGGGTCAAGCCCGCAGGCTGGTATTTTCCGAGAACAACCGGTTGGCCGGTGGTTTCGTGGACGCTTGCCGCCAATCCAAGCCCTTCAAATTCCTGTTTCAGCCAAGCGGCGGCGGCGCGGCAATCGCCGTCATATTTAGGGTCGGTCGCCACAGTTGGAAAGCGAATGAGCTTGAACAGGCGCTGCAAACTCGCCTCAAAACCATTGTCAATTTGTTTGAGAACGGCGCTCACATCGCCCATAAGATAATCCTAACACTTCAAGGCCTAAGGTCTTATCCCACGGACATTAAGCCAACCGCAAGGGTGCGGGCATGACGACGACGCAAACCACCACTGCCTTTTCGCTTGCACGCGACAGCCTGCAGGCAAATGAGTCGTCGGCCCGCCTCAGCCGCTTCCGGCGCCGCGGCTATCAGCGCTACCGTTTGATCAGCTCGCAAATTGATTTGACCCTGCTGTGGAAGCGCCGCTGGTTCATCATCGGCATGCTGTTGGGTTTTTCCCTGATGGCGTGGCCCACTCCGGCGGGGCTTACCGATGACGGGCAAATCGTCCTGTGCATGTCGCTGATCGCGACAATCCTCTTTGTCAGCGAGGCCATTCCGCTGCCCACTGTGCCCTTGCTCATCATCGTGGGCCAGGTTGTATTGCTGAAAGCCGACCCCACCAAAGTGGCGCAGAGCCTGATGACCGATTCTGTCTTGTTCATCATGGGCTCGCTGATGCTGGCGGTGGCGATTGTCAGGCAACGGCTGGACAAGCGCATCGCATGGTGGATCGTGCGGATGACGGGCACCAATGTCTATTGGATAAGTTTCGGCATCACCACGGTTTGCGGCGTGCTTGCGGCCTTTATCGGCGAGCACACGGTTGCCGCCATGATGCTGCCGGTGGGTGTGACACTCATCACGCTCACATCGAACGATCCCAAGAAAGTTCATAATCTTGCGGCGGTCATCCTGTTTTCCATTTCCTATGGGTGCTCGATCGCCGGTGTTGCGACACCATCAGGCGGCGCGCGCAACGCCATCATCATCAGCTATTGGAAGGACTTTTTCTACGATCCGCTGGACCCCACCACACGGCGCTATCTGATGGACTATGTGACGTGGATCTATTACGCGTTTCCGATGTTCCTGGTGCGGCTGCCGATTGTTGCGGCCCTGCTGGTGTTTACGTTCAAGCCGGAAACGACTGACATGTCGCGCGCCATCAGCCGCTTGCGCACCCAGGTTTCCATGCAGGGACCGATGAAATCCTCGGAATGGCTGACGATTGCGATCTTTCTGGTGACGATCTTGGGATGGATATTCTACTCCAATGATCTCGGCCTTGGGGTGATTGCGTTGGGCGGCACCATTGCCTTCCTTGTGTTCGGGCTGGTGCGTTGGGAAGATATCAACTCCGGCGTAAACTGGGGCGTGGTATTGCTCTATGCGGCAGCCATTTCGCTTGGTGTGGAGATGAAGGAAACGGGCGCCGCCGAATGGGTGGCGGCCAGCACGCTTATGGCCATGAACCAGATTGGGGCCGGAAGCGCGCTGGGCTTCAACTTCGTCATATCGATGCTGACTATCGGTGTTTCAAACACGATGACGGCAGGCGCCGCAGTGGCGGTGTTGGCGCCTATCGTTTTGAAGACTGCTGTGGTGGCGGGCGAAGATCCGATCAGCGCGGGTTTCGTCACCGCAATTTCTTCGGCGTTCGGTTATCTGACCCCCGCTGCCCAGCCAGCCTTCACGATCATCTACGCGTCGGGCTATCTCAAAGGTTCTGATTTCTTCAAAATAGGCATTCGCATGATGGTGCTTTCATTGATCGTGCTTATGTTGCTCGCCACGTTCTATTGGCCGCTGCTGCGATGAGGAACTTTTTCAGGCGTTCGCAATTATCGGACCGGCAGGAAAGCGCGGTTCGCAAGACTTTGCAGAACTTGCGGGCCCAGAGGCGCAACAGGTTTCGCATTCTGGCATGCATTGACGGCACCGATGAATCCTATGACACCGTCCGCTACGCGGCCAATCTCGCGGCGAGCGATGATTGCGACCTGATCATTCTTTTTGTCCGGCCCATTGACCAGGGCCTGCATTCGGGCGGGTTGCAGGTGCGGCTGGCGCGGCAGAACATGATGGAGGCAGGCTTTGAATTGCCAGGGGTCCGGCATTTGAAGCAGGCGCTTAATGTCCTGAAAGAGATGGGCATTGATCCGGAGAGCTGGTCCAAAGAAACTGACACACAGGACGCTTGGGGTGATCCGGCAGGCGATACAAAAGTTGAATACAAAAGTCCCGCGGGGCGCAGCGTTGTTCTCAAACTAAAAACGGCACCCGACGTTACAAATGGCATTCTCGAACAGTATGAGCTTGGCCCCTATAATCTGATGGTGCTGGGTGAACCTTCGCGCTGGCGCGGAGAGTTCAAGGCGTTTTTTGATGCTGGAATTGTTCAACAGGTGACGACACTGGCGCCGTGCTCGGTTTTGGTGGTGCGTAAAGGTCCGGAAAAATCCGGCTTTTTCATCTGCACCGATGGTTCATCGCGGGCCATGCAGGCGGTGCGGCGTTCGGCAGTTCTGGCCCATGTCACGGGCGAACCCATCACGCTTTTTTCCGTGGCTGACTCAGAGCAAGGCCGCGGTGCGGCGGAAGAGGCCGTCGCCAATGCGCGTGCCCTTCTCAAGGCCATGAAAATTCCCGTGCTGGATTCCAAAGTGGCAGTGGGCAATGTGGTGGAAGAAATCGTCGAGCGCGGCTCCCTCTACAAGATCATAGTCGTCACCGATGAAGGCCGCACGAAATTCCAGCGCCTGTTCAAAGGCTCCGTCGCAACCGACGTCGTGCGCCGCGCGAGGACGAGTGTTCTGGATGTGAGATAGCTATCCCACAGCGGTTTGCCCGCTGACGTGAATTCATTGCCATGTCACGGCGATGCACTTAGATTGCCGGCCCTTCGAGGCCCGTTGCTGCGCAACTTACACCTCGGGGTGAGGGAGGAAGCTGGAGGGGTGTTCTGCAGTCTAACCGCAGACCTCAATCTACCGATTGAACGCTTTGCGCGTTAAAACGATGACAAGAGCCAGTGTAAGCGCTGCGAGAACAAGTATCCCCGGATTGTGGATGACGACGTGCAACAGGCCCGTGAGTTTTTCGCTGTGGCTGCCATGGGCCAGTGCTGGTGTCGCGGTGGCTATAGCAGATGCTGCAAGAAGTGCTGTGCGCTTCATGGCTGGGATCCCCTTCATTTGGTCATGATCGGCTGGATGGTTAGCATTTTTGCACAACATGGGCGAGGCAAATACGACGCGGAGAAGCTGTTTCCCGCCTTCCATTTGCGGAGGATTTGCCTATGCTGGCCTTTTGGGAGATTCCGCGAAACATGAGCGCTTACAGACTTTATTGCTTTGGTGAATCTGGCAACGCCTACAAGACCGCGCTGATGCTGGAACTTTGTGAACAACCATGGCTTCCGATTTGGGTGGATTTCTTCAATGGTGAGACCAAGACACCTGAATATCGCGATGCAGTCAATGAGTTGGGCGAGGTTCCTGTTCTCATGGATGGCGGAAAAAAGATTTCCCAGTCCGGTGTCATTCTGGATTACCTCGCCGAGAAGACGGGGAAATTTGGTCCGGCGAATGATGATGAACGCCGCGAGATATGGCGTTGGACGCTGTTTGATAATCACAAGTTCACCAGCTACATCGCCACGCTGCGGTTTTTGATTTCACTGTCCAAAACGGGTGAAACGCCGGTGACGGAGTTCCTGCGTCAACGCTTTACGAATTCCCTGAAAATTGTGGATGGCCATTTGGCGAAGCAGCCGTTTCTTGTGGGGGGCCGCGCAACCATCGCCGATTTCTCGCTGTGCGGCTATATGTTCTATGGCGAGGAACTGCCGCTGTCGTTTGAACCTTTCATCAACGTTTTGAAATGGATGGACCGGATCAAGGCGCTTCCCGGATGGAAGCACCCCTATGATCTCATGCCTCGGGAGCCATAGCGTCGATATATTCGTTGAGGTGTTCGAGATTTTCGAATCGCATCCACCCCTCGTCGGTTTCGGCCTCAACGGTTCCATCGGATAGAACGCGGGCTGGACGACCGCGAATGACTTTTTCCTCCACGACATAGAGGTCATTTTCCTCGGCCTCTTCTTCCACAGCGGCTGCTGCTTGGATTTTAGCCTCGATCACAGGCGCCTGAGGCGCGTCAACCAGCGGCCTGGCGTCATTCATCGTGACGGGCTTTATCTCCAGCGCTCGCGCGATATCTGATTTGGCCTGCTCAAGTGCAATGACAGTATCAGTCACGCTGGGCCTAAGAGAAGGGTTCTCCGTTTCCGCTTTGGTTTCGGCTGCTTTGACTGCTGAACCTGCAAACTTGGGCGTCGCGGTTGGTGTCATCCCCGCCTGCAATGTTGACGCATCAACGGCAGCCCTTAAATTCGCTCCGTCATCAAGGGCCCATATCAAACCACCGAGGCCAAGCGACAACACACCGCCGACAAGCAGTATCGAGACAACCTCCGCAGTCAGCCCATAGATCTGCATTTGGCCTGGGCTGAAATAAACCTTCAAACCTATGGCCAAGCCAATGGCCAAAAACAAAATCCCAAAAACGAACATTAACTTAGACATTGTTCCCCTCGCGCCGCTTTTTGCGAATTACAGGTTTCCACACTAACCACGTAATTCAGTCTATAGTTAACACTTTCTGATATTTGCGCCTAGCTTTCAACCGATATCCTTGGTGCCGGCTTCGAAAGCTTGCCGCCCTCAACCGCCGCCCAGACCTGCGCTGCTATATCACGGTAAATTGCTGCATGAAGCGAATTTGGCATCGACGCCACGACCGGTTCGCCGCGATCAGAGCGTATTCTTACTTCAGTATCAAGGGGAACTTCGCCGAGGAACGCCACGCCGAGTTTTGCGGCCTCTTCCCTGGCCCCGCCATGGCCGAATATTTCGTGGCGCTCGCCGCATTTGGTGCACACGAAGTAACTCATGTTCTCAACAATGCCAATGACCGGAACATTAACCTTGCGGAACATGTTCAAACCTTTGCGCGCATCGATCAGCGCCAGGTCCTGCGGCGTTGAGACGATGACGGCTCCAGACAGGGGCGTTTGCTGGGCGAGCGTCAACTGTGCATCGCCGGTGCCGGGGGGCATGTCCACGATCATGACATCGGTTTCGCCCCAGGACACTTCGCGGAGCAATTGGGTTAGAGCCGACATCACCATGGGGCCACGCCAAATCATGGGCGTATCCTCATCGACCAGAAAGCCGATGGAAGCCACCTCAATACCGTAGCGGGACATGGGTTTCATGCGCTTGCCTTCGGCGTCGCTGACTTCCGGTTTGCCGGCCAGCCCGAAAAGTTTTGGCATGGACGGCCCGTAAACATCGGCATCAAGCACCGCCACTTTGAGGCCTAGGGTTTGAAGTCCGAGCGCCAGATTTATGGCCGTGGTTGACTTGCCGACGCCGCCCTTGCCGGATGCTACGGCCACCAGGTGTTTTACACCTGGAATGCCGTTGCGAAGCTGCTGGGCTGAACTCACCTTGGGACCTGGCGCACGCGCCGGGGGCTGTTCTGCTGTCAACGCCACGAGAGCCTTGGAGACACCCGGAAGTTCTGCCACCACTTTTTCAACAACACCCCGCAAGCTCTCCATGGATTTCATGTGCTGGGGGTCGGCGGCTAATGCGAACATCACCTTACCATCAGAAATGGCAATTTCGGAAACCAGGCCTGCAGAAACAATGTTTCCACGGCCGTCAGGCGCAGCAATTCGCCTGAGCGCAGCCAACACGGTTTCTTTGGAAATATCAGTCATTTACCTGGCCCAGCAGCTCATTCTTGCGTGTCGCTTAGCCCCAAAAGGGCTGTACCCGCAAGTTTATGTTAAACGCTGCCCGGATTTTCACCTAAAAATTGATCAAAATCGAAAAGCTGGCCTTAGGAGCCAGCTGTTAGGCTTTCACAAATTGCATGCAAGCAACAGTGGGTTCGACTTGAATTATGAATGCTGACGCCAGTTCACAGGATATTCTGGATCGCGAAAATTTTCATGCCGACGAGCGCGTCTCGACGGTTCGGGAAAAAATTTCAAAATTCGAAGAGGATGCCCTTTGGAATCGCTCTGAACAGGGCGCATGGAAAACCGAATTCCTGACCCAATTTGTGCACAACCAGTTGCGGGTTGCTCCGACAATGCCGATTCTTACGGCAATGTTTGCATTCACGTGTTTGAATTGGGTGCCGGTCGGATCGGTTATCGCTTGGCTTGCTGCGGCGCTGGCCAGTCAGGGCGGGTATAACTATCTATGCCAGAATTACCTCAAAAAGACGCGCAGCCAGAATGAGCAGCATGACTGGATTGGCATGCTTTCAGCTTCCGAATTCACTCAAGGCGTGTGCTGGGCCATGCCATTGTTCCTGTTTTGGCCGAGCGCCAACAGCCTGCAAGGCGCTGTTCTTGTGGCATTCGTCATGGCCGTCATTGCGGTTCGCCTGCTGGTTGTGAATAACTTCATTCCCGTACTCATTGCCGGCACCGGCATCATGACAATTGGCCTGGCGTTGCGATGCGCCATGCAACCAGAACCTGTTTACATGGCGTTGGGCAGTTTCATTGTCGTACTTGAGGCTTTTTTTCTCTATCTGGCGCGCCAACTCGCTGCCACGGCGCGCGATATGGTGAAATTCAAGTCACAGAAAGATGATCTTATAAAACAACTCCGGTTTGAGCGCGACAAGGCTGAAGGGGAAAAGCTGAAGGCCATTGATGCGAGCAAAGCCAAATCGATTTTCCTTGCCACAATGAGCCATGAACTGCGCACGCCGCTCAACGCCATCATGGGGTTCTCGGAAGTCATCAACCGCGAAATGTTTGGCCCTGTAACTGTTTCAGCCTATAGGGAGTATGCGGGAGACATTCACCACTCAGGCCGTTACCTGCTTGACCTGATCAATGACATTCTGGACCTTTCACGTATTGAAGCCGGGCGGCGCGAAATCGTGGAAGAGCCTTTCAGCGTTCTGTCCTGCATCAATTCAGCTCTCGCCTTGCTTGGCGCCAAGGCAATGGAAAGATCTATTTCGATTGATGTTGAAATGGACCCTAACCTGCCAAAGATAATGGGCGATCTTCGCGCAATCAATCAGGTGTTCATCAACTTGTTGGCAAATGCGACAAAGTTCACCCCGAGAAATGGCAGGATCATTGTCGGCGCCAAGCTTGTTGCGTCCGGCACCATTGTCATATCCGTGAAGGACAATGGACCTGGAATTCCGGCCCACGAAATTCAAGCTGTTGTGGATTCGTTTCAGCGTGGTTCATTTGCCACCAAACAGGCCATAGACGGCGCCGGCCTCGGCCTGGCCATTGTCAAAGGCCTGATGGATTTGCATGGTGGCGAAGTTGAAATTAAGAGCACTGAAGGCGAGGGCACCGAGGTTCTTGTCACATTTCCGGCAAAGCGCGTTCTCGCTGGCCCCCGCGGCGAAATCATCTCCGCTCCCGAAGTGCAATCGGAGAGCCAGCGGCGGCTTATTGCCATCACCGGCTAAACTATCCGTCAATTTGCCAGTTTGCGCATGGCTGTGGTAGCAGCGGCAATGTCTTCATTTGACGTCGTTGTAATAGGCGCTGGCGCTGCGGGATTGATGTGTGCGATAGCTGCGGGGGTCCGCGGCAGGCGCGTTCTCCTGCTTGACCATAACGCTCAGGTTGGAGCCAAGATTTTGATCTCCGGCGGCGGGCGCTGCAACTTTACCAATACGGGCACGAGCAGCACAAATTTTATTTCGGAAAACCCGCATTTCTGCCGGTCGGCCTTGAGCCGTTATACGCCAGCGGACTTTTTGAAACTCGTCGAAATGCACAAAATTTCCTGGCACGAAAAAACCCTTGGGCAACTTTTTTGCGATGGATCGGCCAAGCTGGTTGTTGCGATGCTGCTGGCGGAGTGTGCGGCAGCAAGTGTTCAAATTGAACTCAATGCCAAGGTTACAGATGTTCGCAAGACAGACCATTTTGTGATTGAAACCGGAACCGGAAGCCATGACGCGCCAGCGCTCGTGTTGGCGACTGGTGGACTGTCAATCCCCAAGATGGGCGCCACGGGATTTGCCTACGACGTGGCCCGGAAGTTCGGCCTCAGAATCATCAGGCCACGCCCTGCCCTCGTCCCGCTTAAGGCCAAACCAGCCGAGTTGGACTTCTACAAGAACCTCTCTGGTGTTTCCCTGAGCGCAATCGCTTCATGCGGCAAGATCGGGTTCAGGGAGAATATCCTGTTCACCCATCGCGGCCTTTCGGGCCCGGCAATACTGCAAATTTCATCCTATGTGGCTGATGAGCAAGCCATATCAGTCGACCTCGCGCCAGACATCGATGTATTGCGTTTCCTGAAAGATCGAAAACATTTACGCCCTAACACGGAGATCAAGACCATTTTGGCCGAACTTCTGCCGCAACGGCTGGCTCTGGCCATTGCCCAGGATACTGTGATGGAGAAACTTGATCCGGTGGCGATGTTGGCTCTGGCCGCAAAACTGAAGCAATGGAATTTCACGCCCGAAAGCACGGAAGGTTTCGCTAAAGCAGAAGTAACCGTCGGCGGCATCGATACGGATGGATTGTCATCCAGAACAATGGAGGCAAAAACTGTGCCGGGTCTCTATGCCATCGGCGAAGCCGTGGATGTGACGGGATGGCTGGGCGGCTATAATTTCCAATGGGCATGGGCCAGCGGATGGGCCGCAGGGCAAGCGGTTTGACCCGGGATCACAAAAGAAACCCGCCGCCGCCGTCAAATGGCTATCAATTGGGACCAAGTGTGCTACGCATTTAGTGGACATAAATCGCTGCAGTTGTGTTATACTAGAGAATCAATCGTCTGCTTTCGAGGCCCAATTTGGACATTTTGAACGAAACGCAATTCTCCGCCGAGTTGCGACAACTGGCAAAACAGCTCACTGCCCATTGCAATCGCTATCGCGACGCCAGCAATCGCAGTGCCGTCATTCAGCTCATTACAACCAGCGCGCCCTTCTTTGCGTTGCTTGGCGTCATGTTCTGGGTGGCTCCTTTTGCCTATTGGCTCGCGCTAATTCTTGCCGTTCCTGCGGGGGCGCTGCTCACACGGTTTTTCGCGCTCCAGCATGACTGCGGGCATGGCTCGTTCTTTTCTTCACGTCCCGGCAATGAATGGGTCGGAAGATCAATCAGCGTGCTGACGTTCACGCCCTATGACCACTGGCGGCGTTCGCATGCCATGCACCATGCGGTTTCAGGCAATCTGGACAAGCGGGGCTTTGGCGATATCGAAACGAAAACGGTCAAGGAATATGCCTCGCTCAACGCCTGGCGCAAGCTGCGCTACCGGCTGTACCGCAACCCCTTGATTGTGCTGATCATTGGCCCTCCGCTGTTTTTCCTGGTTTTGCAGCGCTTGGCCATCGGCTCCAACTTGCCATTGCGCGACAGCCTGCCCGGCCTTCTCACCCATAACGCCATGCTGCTGGCGGTTTATGGCGGCGTCAGTTTGCTTCTGGGGGTAAAGTTGGTGCTGATGGTCATTTTGCCGACAATTTTGGTCGCCACATGGATTGGTGGCTGGCTGTTCTATGTGCAACACCAATTTGAAGAAGCCCATTGGGACAACGCGGATGAGTGGGACATGAAGATCGCCGCCCTCAAGGGCAGTTCCTATCTGGTCATGCCGCAAATCCTGAATTGGCTGACGTGCAATATCGCTCTTCACCACATTCATCACCTTTGCAGCCGCATTCCTAACTATCGTTTGCAGGAATGCCTGCGCGCCAATGATGAGCTGCAGACCGTGGCGCCGCGGCTCACGGTGTGGCAAGGCCTCAAGACTGCGAGGCTTGCGCTGTGGGATGAAACATCGCGCAAGCTGATATCATTCCGGGAATTCGCGGCGTTGCGAAAGCTGCAGGCGACATAAAGGCAATCTTGGCGCGTCTGATCAATATGTTAGAGAAAACCCTGATCGCATAAGTCCGCAACATTTGCGGGATTTGCGCTGGCCGGCCGCTGGCTTGGCACAACAGCAGAGGGAAGCGTCCGCTTTTCACCTCCGCAAATTTGTCATCGCTGAATTTAGCCCGGCGACC
This sequence comes from Rhodobiaceae bacterium, assembly GCA_031375195.1. GTDB lineage: Bacteria > Pseudomonadota > Alphaproteobacteria > Rhizobiales > Aestuariivirgaceae > Aestuariivirga. The sequence goes on along the minus strand of JANMHO010000256.1, from coordinate 1,174 downwards.
CATTCGTCAACATGATCCGTGGACGGAGCACATGAACCCTGAGTCCCCGCGATGAATGCCTATCGGATTCACGCATCTTTTTTGCGAAGTTTCCTAAATTGATCACAGCAGCAATCCGCTGATTGCAATAAAAACACCTGTCATCCCGGCGAAAGACGGGACCCAGTGGTGGTGACGTGCTGAGTGAAATTGCCATCGCTTTATCACGCGGGCCTGGGTCCCGGCTTTCGCCGGGATGACAAATGGTGGGGATTCAACTTTCAATGAGCGCCAGCTTCAGGACGTATCGGGCTTCAGCGCGTCCCAGGCGACGCCATGGCATTCGATGAGCACGTCATCGACTTCGAGGACCGGTTTTTTGCGGTGGCCGGGAGGCGGACCGGGCCTGAGCGGCGATGTGAACTTCGGGCTTGGCATGGCCTCACGCCGCAACCGCCAGCGCGCCAGTCGCCGGGCCTGGCGCGGCAGATCATCGAGCGCGGATTTGAGGGCCTCGAGCCTGCGGCTGAGGCGTTCGGCATTGACAAGGCCATCGGGCGGCGGGGCAGGAGTGGCTACGGCCACGGGCGGGCGCGCTGGAAACAGGGCCACCACCCGGGGATCGTATCCGAAGACATGGATGCGCGGGAGATTGCGCATGAGCTTTCCACGATGGAGACTGAGTTGGGCAAATCTTTTTCGCGTATCGAAGAGCTTGAATGAGGGACGCCGGCTCCCATCGCCTTCTCCCAGTGGCCGCACCAGCATGGGACGCGAGGGGACAAGCTTCACCACAAGGCCGTGCGCTGCGATGACAATGAGGCGGCGCATGGCGGATTCAGCCGGGTGCAACACCCGCAGCACGGCATGGTAGAGGGCCAGCGGAATCCGCCCCACTGTGGCGTCACCCAGCATGGCAAAAAGCTCCGCAACGATCCCCACGAGCGCGTCACTGTTGCGTTTGATGGTCAAATCCCAGTCCATGGTGTTTCCTAATCTAACATACAGAACATAACAGGAACAAAACTGGCATGTTAGGAATATAGTGTCAAGGGCTATTTATTCACACTTACCCTCTCTCCGTCTTGTCGTGGGTATGGTGATAAGCCAGAAATTGAACATCAATGACTGCACTTGGCCTTGAGATGCGGCATGATTGGGCATCAATACATGACCCAGACAGCGCACATGCGCC
>JANMHO010000413.1:0-2470 GCA_031375195.1 Rhodobiaceae bacterium | reverse complement strand
CGCATGGCATCGCCTGACCAAAGCGTTGGCAATCTTTCCGGCGGCAATCAGCAGAAGGTTGTACTGGCGCGCTGGCTGGCACTTCGCCCAAAAGTGCTGATTGTCGATGAGCCCACCCGCGGCATTGATGTGGGCGCCAAGGTCGAGGTGCATAATCTGCTGTTTGAAATGGCCCAGGCTGGCATTGCCATCATTGTTATTTCATCCGAGCTGCCGGAAATCCTGAGTTTGGCGGACCGCATCATCACCATGCGTGAAGGCCGCGTTACGGGTGAAATCATGCGGGCCGACGCCGATCAGCAAAAACTTATGACGCTAATGACGTTGGGCAAAATCGGGCAGGCGGCATAAGGGGCATTCGTGACAATGGCATCAGCAACCGAAAATCCATCAGGCTTTGATGCCTTCTCGTTTCTGGCGCGCTTCGCACCGCTGATCTTTTTGCTGGTTCTGATGGCGGGCTTTGCCATCATGGAGCCGCGTTTTCTGTCCTCCATCAATCTGTTCAATGTCATGCGGCAGGTTTCCATAACGGGCCTTCTCGCCATTGGCATGACATTTGTGATCCTGACCGCAGGCATTGATCTCTCCGTGGGCTCGCTTCTCGCCTTCGCGGGGCTTGTCGCAGCGGCGGTTGCCAAGGGCGGCATGCAGGACCGTTTCACCGTGGGCGATGCGGCAATCGGCTACGGCTGGCCGCTCGCGGCGCTTGCCGCCATCGCCATCGGCCTGATTTGCGGCTATGTCCAGGGCATTGCCATTACAAAACTTAAAGTGCCGGCCTTTGTGGTCACGCTCGGCGGCATGTCGGTATTTCGCGGCGCGGCACTGCTGTTTGCGGCCGGTGGCCCCATCTCGGGCTTCCAGCCGGATTTCACATGGTGGGGGCAGGGGCGCATTTACACCGTTCCCGTTCCCGTCATCATCTTTCTTTTATCCGCCCTCATCGCCCACATCGTTTTGCGCTACACACGCTATGGCCGCCGCGTCTATGCGGTAGGCGGAAATCCGGAAGCAGCACGGCTTGCCGGCCTCAACGTGAACCGGATCATCTGCAGTGTATATGTCATCATGGGTTTCTTCGCAGGCCTCGGCTCTTTCGTGCTGGCCGCAAGACTGAATTCAGCGGAGGCCGTGGCAGGAACGGGCTATGAACTGACCGTCATCGCATCCGTCGTCATCGGCGGCACCAGCCTGTTCGGCGGCGCCGGCTCAATCTTCGGCACGGTGATCGGCGCGTTTCTGATAGGTGTTTTGCTGAATGGCCTGGTCTTGATGAATGTCTCCTCCTACATTCAGCAAATCATCATCGGCGTGATCATCGTGCTGGCGGTGGCGTTTGACACCTTCGCCAAATCCCGCCGGAGGAAAGCGTGAGGGACGTGACCGTTTTATCTGGGGAACGGCAGTCCGGAGCATCAAACAATCTTCGTCGTGACTTTCACGTTTTTCCGGATTGCGTGCGAGTAGGGGCAGACCACGTGGGCTTTTTTGGCCAGCGCCGTGGCTCTGGGTTTTGGGACGCCGGGCAATTTCACTTCCAGCTTCACTTCGATGCCGAAGCCTTTCTTGTCGGCGCGGGGGCCGAAGCTGACGTGGGCGGTCACCGATGATTCCTTGGCAAGGGCCAGGGGCTTCTTTTCCTTGCTGTTCACAAACTTGATGGCGCCGAGATAGCAGGATGCATAGCCCACGGCGAAAAGCTGGTCAGGGTTCGTGCCGGTTCCATCGCCGCCCAGTTCCTTGGGATTTGTGATCTTGAGGTCAAGATTGCCATCGGACGTTCTGGCGGTGCCGCCGCCGCGCCCACCGACTGCGGTTCCGACTGCGGTGTAGATTTTCTTGATTGCCATTTTTCTCTCCATTTCTAGAAACCCAAACTGTCATATGCTCTTGCGGCTGTAAAGCGGAGCGAGGCAGGATTTCTCCTGCCTCGCTCGATGCCTGGATTATGGAACGGAAGTTACTCCGTTACGGTGAAGGGCGTGGACATGCCGAGTTCGAAGTGTTCCTTGTGATTGCACAGCAGAACGTAGTCGCCGGCTGCGAGTTTCACTTTCAGAATTCCGCTATCGTTTGGCTTGAGGCCACCCACTTCGCCCATGGTCTTGAACTTTGCTTCGTCAATGCGGTGGGTCTTGGCGTTCGCTGTAATGTGCTGGCCCTTCTTCTGCAATTTCACCAGCACGACTTCATGATCTGTTGCTATGGCAACATTCTTTACGTCAAACTCAATCGTGCCAGCTTTTGCGGTTGCCTTATCAAGGGCCACGGTCATTGGCTGGCCTGCTTCGCCGTCGAGTGAAACCTGAACTTTGGTGACAGCTGTTGAGGCCAGGGTTGGTGCAACAACAGAAAGCGCCAGCGCACTCAAGACAACAAGAGAAGAGACGAATTTCATTGAGATTTTCCTTATTAATGTTGAGATTGAAGCAGTATCAAAGGGATGATTTCTGCAACGCCCGATTTA
>JANMHO010000406.1:0-5168 GCA_031375195.1 Rhodobiaceae bacterium | reverse complement strand
ATCTTGGCGTTGATGGCACCCGTGAGATTGCGGCGGGTTGCGTCGGGCTTGATAATGGAGAAAGTGCGCTCGATGGCCATAGTTAGTCCCTGTGTTGCGTATTGGATCGGCTCGCCTTCTACGCAGCTTGCGGCAAAGTTGCAAGGCTTTGGAGGAGGCGGTAATCGTTACAGGGAATGAGGGTCAGGCGATGTGGGTTAACGATGTTATCAAATTTTGGTTTGAGGAACTGGTGCAGGACGACTGGTTCAAAAAGAGCGATGCCACAGACGACGCGATCCGCAGCCGCTTTATGCCGGTGCACGGAGAGTTGATGGCGCAGAGCGGTGAACTCGACAGCACAAGCCCGCTTGCCATGCTGGCCGGCATCATCGTTCTCGACCAGTTTTCGCGCAATATGTTCCGTGGCACGCCGCGGGCATTCGCGTCTGATCCGGCCGCTTTGAGAATTGCGCGCGTTATGGTTGACCGGGACCTGGACACGGCCCTGACCAAAAATCAACGGCTGTTTGCCTACTTGCCCTTCGAACACAGCGAGAATGCGGCGGACCAGGCGCGATCAGTTGAACTGATGGGTGAACTCAAGGATGAGGAGTTAACAAAATACGCAGTCGCCCACAAAGTGATCATTGATCGCTTCGGGCGTTTTCCGCACCGCAACGCCATCCTTGGCCGCCCGTCAACAGAAGATGAAATCGCATTTCTGAAAGAGCCCAACAGCTCGTTCTAGAGCTGTTGGGCCTTGTGGTCTATTCTTCCAGTTCACCAATCAGTGCGGTTGCACGGCTTACCGATACGCGGCGGTTTTCCTGTTCGGCCTCAGCGGTTGGGACCTTTAGATAGCGCTCGCCGTAACCCACGGTTTCAAGGTTCTTCGCTGGTATGACATAGTATGTCGTCAGCGCCTTCTTGATCGCGGTGGCGCGCTGGCGTGACAGCGCCAGATTTGCGGCATCGGAGCCTACCGCATCGGTGTGGCCTTCGATGAGGAAAACCTCGCGCGGATGCTTGGTCAGGATGCGTTCCATGACCTCGGCGATGCGATCAAGATTGCCCACCTCCTCGGCGCGCACGAAAGCTTCGTTGAAGCCGAACCGCACGGTATCGATTTCAATGCGCGGCAGTGTTTCACGCAGGTCTGGCGAGTCCTCGATTTCCTCAACCGAATACCGGCGCTTTGGCTTGCTGCGCGGGGCTGAAACGAGAACATCCTCAAGCTCCGCGTCATCAACTTCGGCGGCATAGACGTCGCGGCGCGGCCTGTCGGGCTCGTATTCGCGGTCGATCTCGATGTCATACTCCGCGTCATCGGCGCGCGAGGCGAGTTCCGCCTTGCGGTCACGGCGCTCCTGCAACAGGCGCTGCTGCAACAGATACTGGTCACGCTCCATCACGGCGCGCCAATAGTTTCGCTGGTCTTCGTCATATTGCCGATCAAAGGCCGATTGACGATAAACCTCGAGGCGACGCTCAAGTTCATAGTCTTCCAGTTCCTCCGACGGCCTGCGGTCATTGAGTACGAATTCAATCGAGATGTTGAACTTGCTGCCCTTGTCCTTGCGGGGTTTCTTGTCCGCAGGTTTGGCAGCGGTGGTTTCTTCCTTTTTCTGACTGGCGGCGGCTTCGGCTGCTGCAACACGGTCACGCAATATGTCGCGCTCGGCTTTCAGCTTCTTGCGCAAAGTGCGTTCCGTATCGCGCGACAATTCATTGTCGGCCATCAGCGCGCGAATGCCATCAAGGCGGGCGCGCAATTCCTCGTCCGTCAGTTTTTCTGCCGCGCGGCTGTCAGCCAGGATTTCCTGGGCCTTGGCTTCGGCTTCAGGCGTTCCAGCATTGCCATCCAGCGTCTTGGCCTGCGACTTGTCGACCACGACGGGTGCTGCCTCTGCAGGTGCTGGCGGGGGAGCTTCCACAACTGCCGGAGGCGGTTCTGGCAGCGGTTCAACTGGTGCCTTTTCAACAATGGTCGGGGCGGGTTCTTCTACGACTGGCGCTTCTACCACTGGTGCTTCTGGAGCCTTTTGTTCGGCTGGCTGATCGCGGGATACCAGTTCGCCCCGGGCCGACTTTGCTATTTCAGCCAGCTGGTTGCGTATATCTTCCGGCAAATTATCCGCCTTTGAAAACTTGCGGGCGGCGCGCGCGCGCTTGGTCAATTCATCCGGCGACATTTCGCTCAGCGGCCTGGTGTCATTCAGGAGGTCGGTCACTTCCGCTGGAATTTCGGTTGGAATTGGGGCCGCCACTTCAGCGGGCTGTTCCACCACTGGCTGCTCGACAGCGGGCTGTTCCACTACCGGCTGCTCGACAACGGGCTGTTCCACCACTGGCTGTTCCACTACTGGCTGCTCGACAACCGGCTGCTCGACAACGGGCTGTTCCACCACTGGCTGCTCGACAACCGGCTGTTCCACTGCGGGCTGTTCAACGGCAGGCTCCGCTGGTTTAGCGGCCTGCTCTTCACGAGCTGCGATTTCAGCGCGGACAGCCTTTGCAATCTCCTTCAGCTGATCGCTTACTTCGGGTGCAAGTCCGTCCATCTTTGAAAGCTTGCGGGCCTGCTTGAACCGGGCCGTGAGTTCCTCAGCCGAAAACTCGGCTGCTGGTCTGGTGTCAGCGAGGAAATCGACGACTTCCTGGGGCGCTTCCGCCTGCGCCAAAATAATCGGTGCGGGTTGCTCTGCGGCCATTGTTGGCGCTGAAAACAGGGCCAGGGCGAGAAGGCTGGCTGCGAGTGGGGTAAACTTCATTCGTTCCTCCGATGGGTGAATTCAGATCGTATTTAGTGGCGCTATAAGGCAGAACTGTGTGGCAATTGTGCTCCTAGTGCCACAAAAATGAACCGGGGATGAACGGGGTTAAAGCCTGCCTGCCTCGATAATGCGCTTTAAGAAACTGCGGGTGCGCTCGTGTTTTGGGCTGCCAAAGAGCTGCTCCGGCGGGCCCTCTTCGTGGACGACGCCTTCGTAGAGAAAGCACACTTTTGACGCCACTTCCCTGGCAAAGCCCATTTCGTGGGTGGCGAGCAGCATGGTCATGCCCTGCCCCGCCAGATCGCGCACGATGTTCAAAACTTCCGACACCAGCTCCGGGTCAAGGGCTGACGTGATCTCGTCCAGCAGCATCAGCTTGGGCTCCATGGCCAGCGCCCGGACAATCGCCACCCGCTGCTGCTGGCCGCCAGACAGGCGATCCGGATACTCATGGGCCTTGGCCTCGAGGCCGATGCGTTTCAGAAGCGCCATGGCTTTGGCCTCGGCCTCGGCTCTCGTCATACTCAAAACCTTGACGGGGGCCAGCGTCACATTTTCCATGACCGACATATGGGGAAACAGGTTGAAGCTCTGGAACACGATGCCTGCCTGCTGGCGCAGCTTGTTCAAATCCACGCCGGGGCCGGACACGCGGTCACCCGCCAACCGGATTTCGCCTCCTTGAATCTGTTCCAGTCCATTGATGCAGCGCAGCAGCGTGGATTTGCCACAGCCTGACGGTCCGATGAGGCAAACCACCTGATGCTCGCTCACCTCCATATCAAGGCCACGCAAAACCTTTATGGGGCCAAATTCCTTTTCGACTTTCTTGATTTCCAGAAAGGCCACGGTTAGCCCCCTGCCCGGATGCGGGCGTTGTCGCGCTCGATCAGCTTGTCGACGAAGCGGGCCTGCGGAATGGTGATCAGCACAAAGAGGATTGCGACAACGGTCACGGCAGAAAGATTGAAGGCATTGGCGGCGATGATGCGTGATTGGCTAAAACCGTCGATCAAGCCAACAACCTGCACAAGAGCCGTATCCTTTTGCAGGCCAATGAAATCATTCAGCAGCGGTGCGATGATGCGGCGCACGGCTTGCGGCACAATCACATAGCGCATGGTTTGCATGTAGGAGAGGCCGAGGGAGCGGGCCGCCATGGTTTGGCTTTGGTGGATGCTTTCGATGCCGGCGCGATACACTTCGGCGACGTATGCGCCGTAGGTGAGGGTCAGGGCCAGAATGCACCACCAGATTACCGGCACGCGAATGGCTGCTTTATATTCTGCCGGAGACAATACGGAAAGATCTCTGAAAAGGCCAACAATGTGAGGCACAATCAAATCTGCCAGGCCTGACGTCGGGATGCCGAAGCCAATAAGGTAGAGCGTTACGATGGCCGGAAGACCCCGGAACAAATCACAGTACATTATCGCCAATGCGCGAATGGGCTGGCCTGCGGGACCCGGCGTGAGGCGGGCAAGAGCTACAATCAGCCCCCACACCAGAACCAGGATTTCAGCCACGACAAACATGAAAACATTGTTGATGAGGAACTGCTTCGTCACCAGCCACCATTTGGCCTGTATCAGCGGCAGCAAAAAAAACGTTTTTCCAACGGCCACGTTGTTCATCAGCACAAAACATGTGAAACCCAGCAGCACCAGGGCAAACACGCCCCAGCCAAACGTCTTGAGGGCAAAATCGCGCGAAGCAGCCGTATCTATCCGGGCATGCACCACGTCACCCGATGCCAGGCTGGCACGGGCAGACTTCGCCAATTGCAAGGAACGCCATGCGGGCCAGACCAATGTGAATACGGTGAGGATCGCCAATCCGAAGATGACTTCCCAAACGGCTGAGTAAACACTTAGGCTGTCGAGTGCACCACGGACAACCTGAGTTGTCATGTAAGCGAAGAGACCGCACACCATCGCAAACAAAAAAGCGCCGAGCGACAAACCGTCCGCTCGCTGATGAATGGAAGGCGCGCCCTTGTCAGGCGCGCCCTTAACTTGATTCATTTCACTCAAGATTTACGGATTGAAATACGGAACTGAGGCTGGATCCTTGCCCCAGGCGGCGGCAAGATATTTGTCGCCAAGTTTCCGCATGGTGCCGTCGTCAATCATTGATTGGATTATCTTGTCGATGGTTGCGTTGTTGGCATTTCCCTTGGGATAGATTGCGCCATAGGTTTCGCCAGTCTTGTATTGGCCGACAACCTTTGAGGCGCCAGCGGTGCTGACTTCCTCAGCCAGCACGATTGATGTGTCAGTCACGACAGCGTCAATCTGGCCAGCGCGGAGAGCTGCCGTCATCTCGCCCAGGTCGTTGTAAACCTGCACGTCGGCTATTCCCAGCTTGTCGGTTACATAGGCAGCGCCTGTTGTTGCCTGCTGCACGCCAATC
>JANMHO010000371.1:0-4556 GCA_031375195.1 Rhodobiaceae bacterium | reverse complement strand
CATCGCCGCCATGATGGCCGCCAGCACCGCCTTCGCCGACACCAAAGACAAAAAGATTGCGCTATCCAACAACTACGCCGGAAATTCCTGGCGCCAGTCCATGCTGAAAAGCTGGGATAAAGTGACCAAGCAGGCGGTCGCTGACGGCATTGTGGCCGCCGCTGACCCCTTCACCACTTCCGAAAACCAGGTGACCGAACAGGCCGCCCAAATCCAGAATCTCATCCTGCAAGGCTACCATGCCATCGTCATCAATGCCGCATCGCCTGATGCGCTTAACGGCGTGGTGAAGCAGGCCTGCGATGCCGGTATTGTGGTTGTGTCCTTCGATGGCATCGTCACCGAGCCCTGCGCCTGGCGAGTAGCCGTTGATTTCAAGAAAATGGGCGAAGTCCAGCTAGATTACCTCAATGAAAAAATGAAAGACGGCGGCAATCTTCTTGAAATTCGCGGCCTTGCCGGTGTGTCTGTTGATGATGGAATTCATTCCGGTATTGACGCAGGCGTGGCGAAATTCTCACAGTTCAAGATCGTCGGCTCGGTTCATGGCGACTGGGCCCAAGAAGTAGCCCAAAAGGCTGTCGCTGGAATTATTCCATCCCTGCCAGAAGTCAAAGCAGTGGTGACCCAGGGTGGCGATGGCTACGGCGCAGCCCAGGCCTTCAAGGCCGCCGGCCGCCCAACGCCCTTGATCATCATGGGCAACCGCCAGGACGAACTGCAATGGTGGAAAGAGCAGAAGGACGCCAACGGCTATGAAACCATGTCAGTCTCCATTGCGCCCGGCGTGTCAACCCTTGGATTCTGGGTGGCCCAAATGATTCTTGACGGCAAAGAGGTGCCTAAAGACATCACAGTACCATTCCTAACAATTACTCAAGACACGCTTGAAGCAAATCTTGCAACCACCGAAAAGGGCGGCGTCGCCAACGTCGAATATTCCGCCGAAGACGCAGCCAAAGTTGTTGGCGGCATGTAGGCCTTGCACGAAACGGCGATAAAACTGGACGGCGTCGAAAGAAGTTTCGGCGCCGTCCGCGCCCTCGCAGGCGTCAGCCTTGAAGTGGGAATGGGCGAATGCGTGGGGCTTGTGGGCCACAATGGCGCCGGCAAATCCACCCTCATGCACATCCTCGCCGGAACGCTTTCCCCCGGCAAGGGCGAAGTCAGCGTCGGCGCAAACAGGTTGACGCCAAGCTGGTCCGTGCAAACCGCAAAAGCCAACGGCATCCGCTGCGTGTTTCAGGAACTCTCGCTCTGCCCCAACCTCACAGTCGCTGAAAACGTCCGCATCGTGCACCGCTCGATCAAGGGTTTCGGCTGGAAACAGCAGGCAAGCGAACTGGCCAGCGCCAAGCTCGATGAAATCTTCCCCGGCCACGGCATCAGGCCGGAGGACGCCATTTCAGACCTGCCTATCGGCAAGCGCCAGATGGCCGAAATCGCCCGCGCTTTCACGGTGACCGATGTGCCGCTCCGCCTGGTCATCCTCGATGAACCAACTTCTTCGCTCGATGCCGTAACCGCCGCGCAGCTTCTGGCCTTTGTGCGCAAGCAGGTGGCCAAAGGCACCAGCGTCATTCTCATCTCGCATCTGCTGGGCGATATCCTCGGCGCCAGCGACCGCATCGTTGTCATGAAAGATGGTAAAACCGTTGCCGAGAAGGCCGCCGGGAAATTCACCCGCGACAGTCTCGTGGCAGCCATGGGCACCGAAGTCAGCAAGGGGAAGACGGTCGCCAAAGTTTCAAAAGCCCGGCCAGAAGCGCCCATAGTCATTCGCGCTATTCCTCAGACCGGGAGCGGCACCGCGGAACTGGTGGCCCGCCAGGGCGAGATTATTGGCTTGGCTGGCCTTTCCGGCCACGGCCAGACCCGCATGCTGCTCCAGCTCTTTTCAAAAACTGACGCGCAAGTCGATGGCCCTGTTGCCTTCATCGCGGGTGACCGCCAGTCCGATGGCGTCTTCAATCTCTGGTCAATCGCCTCCAACATCACCGTGCGTTCGCTGCGCTCCATGCTGAAGCGCGGTTTCATCACCGGCGATGGCGAGGCAAGGCTCGCCGAAGACTGGAAAGCCCGCATGGCTATTCGCACCCCGGATGTGAACAACAATATCCTGACGCTCTCCGGCGGAAACCAGCAAAAGGCGCTTTTTGCCCGCGCCCTTGGTTCTGAAGCGCAAATCATGCTCATGGATGATCCGATGCGCGGCGTCGACATCGGCACCAAGCTTGAAGTCTATCAAATGATAGCCCAGGAGGCGAAAGCGGGGCGCACCTTCATCTGGTACACGACGGAAATTGACGAGCTGCACCACTGCGGCCGCGCCTATGTGTTCCGCAACGGTGATATATCCGCCGAGCTCAATGGCAAGAACCTGTCCGAAGAAAAAGTCCTGCAGGCCTCTTTCGCCGAAAGCACCGCCGCATGAGCAAGGGCCTGCTCCGCTCCCTGCTGCCGTTCATGTCGCTGGCCATCGTGCTGGGCGCCACATTCTACGTGCAGCCCCGCACCATGAGCTACTTCGGCCTCAACCTCATGCTGCAATACGCGGTTCCCATAGCGCTCGCCACCATCGCGCAAATGTTCATCATCACGGTCAATGATCTTGATTTGTCGATTGGCCCCTTCGTTGGCCTTGTGGGCTGCATTTCCGCCACCCTGCTCTACACCAATCCACTGCTCGGAATCCTCGCCCTGCTCCTGTGCATTGCAGCCTATGCGGCCATGGGCGCATTGATCCACAGGCGCAACCTGCCCGCGATTGTCGTAACACTTGGCCTGTCATTTGTCTGGCTCGGCATTGCCGTGCTCATTCTCCCCTCGCCCGGCGGCAAGGCTCCGGAATGGTTGAAGGCCATCATGTCGGTGCAATTGCCATACATTCCGTTTCCGATAGTGGCCGCTGTGGTGATCGGCATCGCCGTCCATCTCGCCCTCATGCTCTCGTCCTACGGCGTCATCGCAAGGGGCGCTGGCGGCAATCCAAAAGCCATGGAGCGCGCGGGCTGGTCCATGCTGAAAACCAAATCCACGATGTATGCGATTGCTGGCTTGTTCGGCGTGCTGTCCGGCCTCTCGCTGCTGGGCCTCACCACATCAGCCGATGCCCACGTGGCTGACCGCTACACGCTTTATTCAATCGCGGGTGTCATTCTGGGTGGCGGCGAATTCATCGGCGGCAGGGTGTCACCCCTGGGCGCTGTGGTGGGGGCGCTCACATTGGCGCTCGCCGGTTCATTTCTCATATTTCTTAACATCAATCCGGACTGGCAGATCGGCGCGCAAGGAGCCATTCTTATTATCGTGCTGGCGCTCAAGTCATTGGTAGTGGTCTTGGAGCAGCGCCGATGATGGCCCGGCTTCGCAAGCTTCGGAGCGAACCCTGGATATGGTCTTTCATCGCCAGTTTGGGCGTGTGGCTTGCGACCATCGCCTACACCGGCGGCCAGGGTGCTGGCGAGATCCTCACTGCGGCGCTTTCATTCGCCACCTTCAGCATCATCGTCGGTCTTGGGCAAATGATGGTCATTACCACGGGTCCCGGCAACGTCGATCTCTCAATTCCGGCAACAATAACTCTGTCCGGCGTCGTCGCGATGAAAGTGATGGACACGAACACGGGCCTCATTTTCGTTGGCATGCTAGCGGCCCTTGGTGTCAGTTTTCTGGTAGGCGTTTTTAATTACGCCCTCATCCGCCTGCTGCGCATTCCGCCCATCATCGCAACCCTGTCCGCAAGCTTCCTCGTCCTATCAACCGCAATTTACTTTGGCCATGGCATCCGCATAAAGCCGCCAGTGCCGCTGGACAATTTCGCCACAGCCCGCATTCTCGGAATTCCGCTGGCATCAGTGTTTGTGCTGGCGCTCAGCATTGTTTTGGCGGTGGTCATCAAGCGGACAATCTATGGCAGGGCTGTGGTCGCCATTGGCCAGAATCCCAGAGCCGCCTGGCTCGCGGGTTTCAACGTCGATCAAACCCGCTTCATCACTTATGTTCTGAGCGCGCTTCTTTCCGGCGTCTGTGGAATCCTGTTGTCAGGCTTTTCCGGCGGAGCCGCCCTCAACATGGGCGAGGAATTCCTTCTGGCCTCCATCGCCGTCGTTGTCATCGGCGGCACATCCGTCGCCGGTGGCCGCGCCAGTGTTCCGGGAATCTGGGGGGCAGCCCTCTTTATGTATCTGCTCGTCACCATGCTGAACACCTTCGGCGCAAGCGCTGGTGTAAGGCTTATCATGACCGGGCTGATCATCATTACGGTGATCATATTGGCGGCTGAGAAAAATCAGGCGCGGTAGTTTTTCAGTTGAACGCCAGCACCGCGCAAACCAGAGCGCCCGCTGAGCCGGCAAACGCCAGTGGCGCAAACATGTTGATGCGGCTCATGAGCGCCATGTTGCCGGTGCGCATGATCTGGCCGCCTGTCATCCTGACGATGCCATAGGACACCACCAGCAGCAGCACGAAGGCCATCTTGAGACTGAACCAAGGGCCCGAACCCGTGTTCCCCGTGGTCCAGAAAAGCGCAAATCCAGTGATCAGAAAACCTG
>JANMHO010000360.1:0-4093 GCA_031375195.1 Rhodobiaceae bacterium | reverse complement strand
CCCTTGTCGGCGATGATCAGGGTGCGTTCGAATTGCCCGGTGTTCTTGGCGTTCATGCGGAAATAGGTGGAAAGCTCCATGGGGCAGCGCGTGTTGGGCGGCACATACACAAATGAGCCATCGGAAAACACGGCGGAATTCAGGGCTGCATAAAAGTTGTCGCCCTGGGGCACGACTGAACCGAGATATTTTCGCACCAGTTCGGGATGCTCGCGCAGGGCTTCCGAAATGGAGCAGAAGATGACACCGGCCTTTGCCAGCTCCGCCTTGAAAGTGGTGACAACTGACACGCTGTCAAAAACCGCATCAATGGCCACGCGGCCTGCGACGATTTCATTGCCTTCCTCGTCAAGCGTGCTCTTCTCGCCCTGCTTTCTCACGCCCGCGAGAATTTCCTGCTCCTTCAGCGGAATGCCCAGTTTGGCGTAGGTTTCCAGAAGCTTGGGATCAATCTCATCAAGGCTCTTCGGGTTCGCCATGCTCTTGGGGGCCGCGTAATAATAGAGGTCCTGAAAATCGATCTTGGGAAATGATACGCGCGCCCAAGTGGGTTCGTCCATCTGCAGCCAGCGGCGATAGGCCTCCAGGCGCCAATCCAGCATCCACTGGGGTTCGCTCTTCTTGCTGGATATGAACCTGACAATATCCTCGTTCAGGCCCTTGGGCGCATAGTCGGATTCAATATCGGTGGTGAAGCCGTATTTGTATTTTTCGACTTCGATTTCTTTGACGAGTTCGATGGTGTCGAGATCAGCCATGGTTATCCCTATGCCGCTGCTTTGGCTTTGTGGCGAACCAGCAGGCGCCGCCAAACCGCGATGAAGTGATTGATGCTTTCGTGTGTGGTGTTCCAGCCAAGGCTGACACGGATCGCTCCGCGGGAAAGTTCGTGTGGCGCCCGCATTGCTTCGAGCACATGCGAGCGCGTAACCTTGCCCGATGAACAAGCTGAGCCTGAAGAAACGGCGACTCCTTCAAGATCAAAATTCATCAGCAGGGTTTCCGCTGACATGCCGGCGCAGGCAAAGCAGGTGGTGTTGGAAAGCCTTGCTGCATCCTTGCCAAAGATAACGGCCTCTGAAAGCTGCGTCTCAAGTTCATCGCGCAAGGAATTGGTATCAATGTGTTTTTCCCGGGCGACTGCGGCAAAGCCGGCGATGCCAATGAGGTTTTCGGTGCCAGCCCGGCGGCGCAATTCCTGGCCGCCACCGTGGACCAATGGTTCCATTGCCAGTCCATCGCGAACCACCAATGCGCCCACGCCTGCGGGACCGCCAACCTTGTGGGCGGCGATGGTCATCATATCGACTCCCAGCAGTCCAAAGTTCACCGGAATCTTGCCGAAGGCCTGAACCGCGTCGGTATGCACTAGCGCCTTGTGCTTTTGCGCCAACGCTACAATTTCACGGATGGGTTGAATGACGCCAGTTTCATTGTTGGCAAGCATCACGCTTATCAGCGCTTTCGGGCCTTCAAGCAAAGTCCTCAGAGCTTCCAGATCAACTACGCCCTGCGCCGTGGCGGGAATGAACGCCATCGGTTTGCCACTGGCTTTGGCAGCCTCGATGACGGCGGGATGTTCAATGGCTGACACAAGTATGCGCTCAACAGGCGCGCTCTTGATGGCGAGATTATTCGCTTCGGAACCGCCGGAGGTAAATGATATCATCGGCGCGATAGCACCGATTTCCCGCGCAATAGCCTCGCGGGAATCATCCAGCAGCTTGCGCGCCACGCGGCCTTCTCGGTGGACCGAGGAAGCATTGCCGCTCAGTTCCATGGCCGCGCGCATGGCTTCTGCCACGGCTGGCCGCAACGGGCTGGTGGCGTTATGGTCGAGGTAGGTTCTCAAGCTATTGGCCTCACATGGCGTTCCTTGGCCTGCTTGATTGTTGCAGCGAGTGCCAGGTTGCGCTTTTCGCAAACATCTTCAAGCGTGATGGAACCTAGAAAATGCATCATTTGCCGACCGAGTGACGACCACAAATCATGGGCTGAGCACTGCTCGCCCTTGACGCAGCCATCTACAGCATCGCCGGAACAGCGGGTGACACGCAGGGCTTCGTCGACGGCCAGGATTATATCGGACACGGCGATTTCACTTGCATCCCTCGCCAGCCTGTAGCCGCCGCCTGGTCCTCTTGAGCTTTCGACGATTTTGGCGCGGCGGAGTTTGCTGAAAAGCTGCTCCAGGTATTCCTGGCTGATGTCCTGCCGATCAGCGATTTCGGCGAGGGAAACCGGCTGGCCTGCGGAATTCTGGCCAATGTCAATCATGGCCATGACGGCGTAGCGACCCTTTGTGCTCATTTTCATCGGCTTTTTCCCTTGTGCGACCCACGAAAAGCTTGCTTTTTGCCCCCCGTGCTGTGCTAAAGCCCTTCCAACACTCACAGGTTGGGCGGGCGATTGCTTTCTTGAACCATTCTAAAGAAGACATATATTAAACCCGACTGCTGGAGTCAACTATTCGGTGAGACTCTCCAGAAGTTAAAAGCGGGCCAAAATAACGGGACAGATTCCACAGGATGCCAGAAGTCATATTTAACGGCCCAGCCGGTCGTATTGAGGCGCGTTATCACCACGCAAAACCTGCGGGTTCGCCTATCGCCATCATTCTGCATCCGCACCCGGCCTTTGGCGGCACCATGAACAATCCGATCGTTCATTCGCTGTACCAGACTTTCGTCAGCCGGGGGTTTTCGGTGCTGCGGTTCAATTTTCGTGGTGTTGGGCGCAGTCAGGGGCTTTTTGAAAACGGCGCTGGCGAATTGTCTGATGCGGCGTCGGCGCTGGATTGGTTGCAATCTTTCAATCGCGAAACCAAGACTTGCTGGATTGCCGGTGTTTCGTTTGGCGCGTGGATTTCCATGCAGCTCTTGATGCGAAGGCCGGAAATCGGCGGGTTCATTTCGATTGCGCCGCTGGCCAAGCATTATGACTTTTCATTCCTGGCGCCCTGCCCGGCTTCAGGTTTGTTCGTGAATGGCGAGAAGGATGTGGTGGCGCCGCCTGAGTCGGTTCACAGCCTTGTTTCAAAATTGAAGACTCAAAAGGGTATTGCGATTGAGCACAAGGTGGTGAATGGGGCGAACCATTTTTTCCAGGACAAGACCGATGAGCTGACGAAGATTTGCTCCACCTATCTGGACAAGCGCTTGACGCAAGAGGGCTAAGGTTTGGCCAGAATGCCACCGGTCATGGGGTGCGGAGCCCTTGTTGTTTGCGGAAATGTGATCGGCAGGCCTTTGAGCGATCTCACAGCGAGATAGGCCCAGGCTTCGGCTTCCATGGAATCACCATTGAACCCTGCTTCTTCCGCCGCAATGACTTTTTCGCCAAGTGGTTCGAACAGGCCGCGAATTTCGCGCATGAGCGTTGGGTTCAGTCGCCCGCCGCCACAGATGACGTATAGCTTGGGCCGCTCGGGCAGGTGGCCGACCCCCCTTGCAATTGATGTCGCCGTGAAATGGGTGAGTGTGAAAGCGCCATCTTCGGGACTCAGACCATTGAGGCAGGAAACATCAAAAGCATTCCGGTCAAGGGATTTGGGAATGGGTTTTTCAAAATAAGTATCCAATGCAAGGGCCATGAAGGCGTTTGTGTTCAGCGTGCCGCGCGCGGCCAGCGCGCCATTCAAATCCATCGGTTTGCCGGTATGCTTCTCGCACCAGTCGTTCAAAAGTGCGTTTCCCGGCCCGGTGTCGAAGGCGGCAAGGGTGCCGCCCTCGCCAATCCAGGTCATGTTGGCGACGCCCCCGATATTCACGAAGGCAGCTGGCCGCTCGTTGAATATGGAGGCCAACGCCTGATGATAGACAGGCACAAGCGGCGCCCCCTGACCGCCAGCAGCCACATCGGCGGCGCGCATATCGTAGACCACTGGAATGCCCAGCCGCCTGGCCAGGGCCGGGCCATCCCCCAATTGCACAGTGAGCTTGATTTCCGGGCAGTGAATAACCGTTTGACCGTGGAAGCCGATGACATCAATCTTCGCTGGGCTGGCCTTTAGAAAATTGACGACAGCATCGGCGTGCCACTCCACGATTGCCGCTTCCGCGTTGTCAAGGCTCGCGGGTCTTTCCTTGCGGTG
>JANMHO010000339.1:0-2805 GCA_031375195.1 Rhodobiaceae bacterium | reverse complement strand
TGCAGCTTGGTGCGGATCAGCGGATCAAGCGCCGAGAACGGCTCATCCATGAGAAGTATGGGCGCCTCCGTCGCAAAGGCCCTGGCCAGGCCAACCCGCTGCTGCATGCCGCCCGACAGCTCATGCACATATTTTCCGGTCCATTGCTCAAGGCCAACCAGCTTCAGTTGCCTGTCGACTTTTGTCTTGCGATCCTCATCGGGCATTCCGGCAAGCTCAAGACCAAAGCCCACATTCTCGGCGACCGTGCGCCACGGCAGCAGCGCGAACTGCTGAAACACCATGGCCACCTGCCCCTGCCGCACATGGCGCAGCGTTGCCTCATCGCAGGTGACGACATCAACCATGTTGCTGCCGTCCCGCACCAGCACGTTGCCGCGCGAAACCTTGTTGAGCCCGTTCACGGCGCGCAACAATGTGGATTTCCCCGAGCCCGAAAGCCCCATCAGAACGCTGATCTCGCCTTCCATGACTTTCAGGCTGGCGTTTGCGGCGCCCAGAACCGCTCCCGTTTTATCGAGGATTTCGGCCCGGCTCTTGCCCGCATCGAGCATGGCCAAAGCTTCACGGATATCCTTGCCGAAGAGGATGTCGACATTCTTGAATTCAACAGCGGTGCTCATTTCTTGGTTCCCGTTCGGACGGAAAGCACCCGGTCGAGAATGATTGCCAGGATCACAATCGCAAGGCCCGCTTCAATCCCCAGCGGAATGTTGCGGTTGTTGAGCGCGCGGTTGACCGGATTGCCAAGCGAAGGCGCGCCAATCAGTGTCGCAATCACCACCATAGAAAGCGAAAGCATGATGCATTGGGTGAGCCCCGCCATGATCGTGGGGAGCGCCGCCGGCAATTCAACCTTCCACAACAGTTGCCTCTTCGTGGCGCCAAAGGCCTCGCCCGCCTCCAGCATGGGTTTGGGAATGGATGTCAGCCCCAGATAGGTCATCCGCACCGGCGCTGGCATGGCGAAGATAACCGTGACGATGAGAGCCGGAGCAGCGCCCAGGCCAAACAGGATCAGGATGGGGATGAGATAGACGAATGTCGGCATGGTCTGCATGAGATCGAGGATGGGCTGCATGGTTTGCCACACCCGCGGCTTGTGGGCGGCCCAGATGCCAAGCGGAACGCCAATCACCATCGAGGCCGATGTGGCCGCGATCACGATCACCAGCGTCTGCACGGTTTCCTTCCACAGGCCCTGGTTGATGATGAACAGAAAACCCGCAAGCACCAGCAGGCTGATCATCTTGGATTTTTGAATGGAGTAGCTGATGCCAGCCAGCGCGGCGGCCAGCAGCAGCGGCGGGCACAGCAGGAGCAGATAGGTCGAGCCCTCGATCACCCACTCGATGCCATTTGAGAGTCCCTCAAAAAACCAGTCGAAATAGGTGATGATGAAGTCAATGACCGACTTTCCCCATTGCCCAACCGGAATTTTCCACGCCGCGATGAACTTCGAAATCGGATCGATCATGTGCCCCACCCCTGCGTTACGGCACTCCGGCGCTGTAAATGCCCAGCGCCGGAGAAATCTGAAGTCGTATGGCTGCTACTGGATCGCCGCCGAAACCGCGGCCGTGGCATCGCCGCCATCAAACGTGGTCACGCCGTCGAGCCACGCCTTGATTGAATCCGGGTTGGCCTTGATCCAGTCCATCGCCACAACCTTGGGATCAGCGCCATCCTTGAGCACGGGCGCCATCATCGCGCCTTCCATTGCCAAGTTGAACTTGAGGTTGCTCACCAGCTTGCCGGCATTGGGGCATTCCGCCACATAGCCGGCGCGCACATTGGTGTGAACCGTTGCCGCGCCAAAGCCATAGTCGCTCACGCCATCAAGATAATGGATTTTCATCTCGCCCATGATGGGGTGCGGGGTCCAGCCGAGGAACATGATCCACTCATTGTTCTTCATGGCCTTCTCGGCTTCCGTCAGCATGCCCGCTTCCGAACTTTCAACCACGGAATATCCGGCCAGGTTGTTCTTGGGATCGTCGATGATCGTCTGAATGATGCGGTTGCCGTCATTGCCGGACTCGATGCCGTAGAACTTGCCCTGGAACTTGTCCTTGTTGGCGGCGAGGTCGGCGATGCTCTTGACACCGGCATCGGCCACATACTGCGGCACCACGATGCCGTAGCCTGCGCCCTCAAGGTTTGGCGGAAGCTGATCCACCGACTTGTCCTCAAGGTAAGGCTTGATGTCAGCGGTCATGGAGGGCATCCAGTTGCCAAGGAACACGTCAATGTCCTTGTTCTTGAGCGAGGCATAAGTGACAGGCACCGACAAGGTTTTCACCTCCGAAGTATAGCCTATGGAGTCGAACAGGATGCCGGCAATCCCGGTGATCACCTGGATGTCGGTCCAGCCCACGTCAGCAAAACGCACGGCCTTGCAACTCTCAGGATCAGCGGCGGATGCTGAGTTTGCCATCGCCAGCAGGCTTGCGCCAACAGCGGCTGAGCCCAGAAATTTCGTGAAAATAGAGTGCATATCTTTGTTCTCCCTAAATATCCGCCAATGTTGCTAATTTTCTGCGGACTGTGGTTGCTAGACTAGCGCCAAACCCCCATTGCTCGTCAAGTTGGTATTTTGAGGGGCGTAGGCTAAAAACGACATTTTCTATACTTCTCTCACCAAGCTGCCTATACACGTGGGCTTCAGTTGATAAATTCAAGGGGAGAACATCGTGAAGCCAGTCAAATGGGGAATAATTTCAACCGCCAATATCGGCATGGAAAAAGTAACCCCCGGCATGATGAAAAGCGCCGATATCGAGGTGGTGGCCATTTCATCGCGCA
>JANMHO010000286.1:0-2497 GCA_031375195.1 Rhodobiaceae bacterium | reverse complement strand
AACTTGATGCGCCTTTGCCCCGGCAATTTGGAGAACATCGATGAAGTTTCCTTTCGGCGCTGCTTGGCTGGACCATCCTCGGCGGGAACGACTAACTTCCCATCAACATGCAGTCTGCCGCAGGAAACTTCATCGATGTTCGCCAAATTGCCGGGGCAAAGGCGCATCAAGTTTCCATCGACGGGCACCAATGCCTGGGGGATGCCGCATTTCCTCGCAAATATGGCATGGGCGCGGAGGTGGCGGGCCTCGCCATGCATGGGTACCAGTGCGTTGGGCTTGAGCCAATCATACATGAGGCGAAGCTCGTCCTGGCGCGGGTGACCTGAAGCGTGAACCAGTGCGTCATCGGCTGTGATCACGTCAATGTCCAATTTGGCCAGATTATTGTGAACGAGGGAAACTTCTTTCTCGTTGCCGGGTATGGTGCGTGACGAGAAGATTACAACGTCGCCTTTTTCGAGGGCGATATTGGGATGCTGATCCTCCGCGATACGGGAGATGGCGGCGCGGGGTTCGCCTTGGCTTCCCGTGCACAGCAGCAGGATCTTGTTGACCGGGAGATAGCCAAAGGACTCCTCGTCCAAAAATTCCCCGGCGTCCCGCAGGTATCCGCAGGCGCGGGCGGCTTCGACGGTGTTGCGCATGGCGCGGCCGGCGAGGACAACTTCCCGGCCGCAGGCGCGCGCCGCCCGCACGGCCGAGGCCACGCGTTCCACATGGGAGGCGAAAGTTGTGATGGCGACGCGGCCTTTGGCGTTTTTCACAATATCCGCAATTGTCGCTGCGACATCCCTTTCTGATGGCGAGAAACCTTCCCGCAGCACGTTGGTTGAGTCACAGATCAACGCGTCAACGCCCTCAGCGCCAATTTCGCGCAGACGCACTTCGTCCAAACCTGCGCCGAATGTAGGCGTGCGATCTATTTTCCAATCGCCGGAATGCATGACAGTTCCGTGCTTGGACTTGATCAGCAAGGCGCAGGATTCTGGAATGGAATGGGTTACGTTGACAAATTCGAGTTCATAAGAACCCACCTTGAATTTGCCGCCCAGGGGAATGATGTGAACTTTCACATCTTCATCGAGTCCGTGCTCCTTGAGTTTGTTGTTGAGCAGAGCGGCGGCGAAGGGTGTGCAGTAGACCGGGCATTTCAGCTGGGGCCAAAGCCATGGCACACCGCCAATGTGGTCTTCGTGGGCATGGGTCAACACAAGTCCCGACAGTTTCCTGCGGTCTTTTGCGATAAAGGAAACATCAGGCAAAACGACATCTATGCCGGGCTCCGCGTCCTCGCCAAACTTCACCCCGAGATCGACCATCAGCCATTCGCGGTCGTCCTCCGACCCCGCGCCATAGCAATAGCAGTTCATGCCGATCTCGCCGGTGCCGCCCAATGGCAGCATCACCAGATTTTTGTCGTGAGCAGTTTTCTTTTTCGCGTTCATATTTTTCCTGATCGGGTTCTCTCGATTTTGGCAAAGCGAACTTCGCCTGCGTGAATTGATTTTTGTTTGCCGCCTGCGGGCGTCATCAGCAATGCGCCATCAGGTGCTATGCCATCGAAGCGGCCCGCAACGCCATCAACCAGGACTTCCTGGCCAACGCCTGCGGCGCGTTGCAGCCAGGCGGCGCGAATGGCGGGAAAGCCCCTGCCCTCGTCCCAGGTGATCAGCCATCGGCTGAGCTCGATGGCAAGCTTTTCCAGCACAAATTCAGTGGTGAATTGTGGCCCGAGCGCGGTGACAGGATAGGGTGTTTCTTTCGGCGCATGAACCACGTTGATGCCGCAGCCGAGAGCGACGCAGGTTGGATTGGTCGCTACGACTTCTGCGAGAAGGCCGCAGAACTTTGCGCCGTCCAGTAGCGCATCATTGGGCCACTTCAAAAAACAGCGCGCCTTCGGAAGCAGATTTGAGGCCAATTCGTGAACTGCGATTGCTGCCACAAAACTGATTTGCGCAGCGTGATGGGCCTCGATCGGGGATTGGAAAAGATGCGTGACGTAAAGATTTCCCGGCTCGGATACCCAAGTGCGGCCCAACCTGCCGCGGCCTCCGGTCTGCTCATCCGCCCAAATCCACAACGGCCCGCGCTCGCCCGCATCGGCCAAGCGCCGGGCTTCCGCATTGGTTGAATCTATGCGCTCATAGTGAACGACGCGATGGCCGGGGGGAAGTTTCAATAGAGCGATTGCGCGGCAGCTTCCGCAAGCGTTGTGAGATAATTTGCAAAGCCCGCAAACAGCAGCGCGAAGGCTCCGCCAGCATAGGCCACCCATTTCACTTCGCCGTCCATGGCATCGAACTTCTCGGCCGGTTCATCGAAGTAGATGATCTTTACGATGCGCAGATAGTAATAGGCGCCCACCACGCTTGCCACCACGCCAATGATGGCCAAGGCAAAGAGGTTTGCCTGCACGGCGGCGAGGAATACGAAGTATTTTCCAAAGAAGCCAGCCAGCGGTGGAATGCCGGCGAGCGAGAACATCAGCATG
>JANMHO010000272.1:0-4824 GCA_031375195.1 Rhodobiaceae bacterium | reverse complement strand
AGAATGCCGCTGGCCGCCAATTCCCGGGCCTCGCCCTGGCGGTCGAGATAGCGTATTTTCACCTCGGAAGGCCTGGCCACCATTTCATAGAATTCCGGAATGGAAAGGCAGCCCTCTTCGTAATCGCTCAGCGCCTCGCTGGCTGAAACAATCTCCGGATTCGCCATGAAGAGCGGTTTGCGCTCTTCATCTTCCTTGGAAAGATCGATGACCACCAGCCGTTGTGGAACACCAATCTGCACGGCGGCCAGCCCGATGCCGGGCGCTGCATACATGGTCTCCAACATGTCATCAAACAGCTTGCGCGCCGCCTTGTCCACGCCAGAAACGGGCTTGGACGTCTGGCGCAGAAGCGGATCTGGCAAGGTGATGATTTCGCGAAGGCTCATGCAAGCTCAAATAAGCGAGCAGCTTCGCGAGGTCAATGACGCCATCAGGAGAATCGCCAAATCCGCCAATCAGTGATATCATCAGCCACTTTTGCCGGCGGGGCGGATGGTCGCCAGCGCCCGCGCGAAAGCTGCAGGGAGAACGAGATGGCCAGATATATCGAGCTTCTGAACTGGACCGACCAGGGTGTAAAAAACGTCAAGGACAGCCCCAAGCGGCTCGACGCCGCCCGCGAGCTGGGCAAGAAAATGGGAGTCGAGATACGTGAATTCTATTTGACGACCGGCGCTTGTGACATGGTGGTGATCGCCGATGCCCCCGATGACGAGGCCATGGCGAAATTCAACCTGACACTGGCCATGGGCGGCAATGTCCGAACCACAACCCTCAAGGCCTTCTCCGAAGACAGCTACCGCAAGATCGTGGGCGCGCTCTAAAACTCCGGGCAAGGCCGGCATAACCCGCCCTTGCCTTTTCCCCCCAAAACACCGATATACCCCTTCGGGAGGTTGGCGGCGGACGTACCGCTCGCCAACCGGGTCAGGTCCGGAAGGAAGCAGCCCCAACGAGATCGGAACGGGTTGCCCGTCCAGCCTCCCACCTTTAAGATCGCGGGCCAATCATGACTGACGATGTGACACCAGTGAACGCGAGCCCCTATCGCGTTCTCGCCCGCAAATACCGGCCCAAAACCTTCGCTGATTTGATCGGTCAGGACGCCATGGTGCGCACCCTCACCAACGCCATCGCCACCAACCGGATAGCCCAGGCCTATATGCTGACAGGTGTGCGCGGCATCGGCAAAACCACAACAGCCCGCCTCATCGCCCGCGCCTTGAACTATCCGGGCGGGCCCTCGATCGAAATGCCGGAATTGACGCCCCAGTGCGAATCCATTCTCGAATCCCGCCATATGGACGTGATTGAAATGGATGCCGCGTCGAACACGGGCGTCGACAACATGCGCGAGATCATCGACAGCGTGCGCTATGCGCCGGTATCGCTGCGCTACAAGATCTACATCATCGACGAAGTTCATATGCTGTCCAAGAGCGCCTTCAACGCGCTGTTGAAGACGCTGGAAGAGCCGCCGCCCCATGTGAAATTCATTTTCGCCACCACCGAAATCCGCAAAGTTCCGGTCACCATTCTGTCGCGCTGCCAGCGCTTTGATTTGAAGCGGCTGGATGCAGCCCTCCTCATGCAGCACTATGGCAACATCGCCGGGCTTGAGAACGTGACGATCGACGAGGAGTCGCTGCGCATGATCGCCAGAGCCTCCGAAGGCTCCGTGCGGGATGGCCTCTCCCTCCTCGACCAGGCCATAGCCTATGGCGAGGGCGTGATAAAATCATCCGATGTCGCGGGCATGATGGGGCTCATCGACAAGTCGCGCATCATAGATTTGTTTGACGCCGCGATGTCTGGCGATCCGGCAAAAGCCATCCTCGAAATGGAAGCCCAGCATGAGGGCGGCGGCGATCCTGAAACCATTCTCAATGACCTCGCTGATTTCGTCCATTGGGTGACCAGGCTAAAGGTTGTCAGGGATTCCGCCTTGAGCGATCCCTCCCGCACCGAGGCGGAAAAAACCCGCGGCGCCGATTTTGCCGCGCGCATTGGCATGGCGCATTTGACACGCGCCTGGCAAATGCTGCTCAAGGGCATTACGGAAGTAAGCCACGCGGGCCAGCCCTTGCTCGCCGCTGAAATGGTGTTGATCCGTCTGGCCCATGCCAGCGATTTGCCGCAAGGCGAAGACCTGCTGAAACTCGTAAAAGAGGCAGCTCCCCAGAAATCGACTCCCATCAGTATGGCCCAGAACGCCAAGCGCGAACTCCCCGTAACCGAAATGCGAAGCTCAATTTCTGTCAAACCAGACTTGATGCCTCCGCAGACATCGCAGGAAACCCTTAGCCTGTCATCCTTCGCCGACGTCATCGCATTGGCCGTCGAAAAGCGCGACGTGAAACTCAAGGGCGATCTTGAACGTTTCGTGCGGCCCATCCGGGTGGCTCCGGGTCAATTTGAATTTGCGACCGAGGAAGGTGCGCCCCCCGGTTTGTCCAATGAAATAAACAGAAAACTTGAAGCTTGGACCGGACGCCGCTGGATAGTTTCTTTGGCCAAGGACGGCGGTGAAAAGCCCCTTGCGCTGCAAAAGAAGGATGCCAGGGAATCAGCTTTTCGCGAAGCCCGTGAAAACGCTACGGTGCAGGCCATTCTCAAGCGCTTTCCCGGCGCCACAGTTATTGACGTGCGCGATCCCGAAACTTTGAAACCAATGGAAGAAAGCGATGAAGAACCTAACTGACATGATGAAGCAGGTCCAGGCCATGCAATCCAAAATGGCGGATATGCAGGCGAAGCTTGAAGCTGCTACGGTCACCGGCCAAGCCGGCGGCGGCCTCGTGAAAGTAACGCTTTCCGGCAAAGGCTCCATGACCGCATTGCACGTGGATCATTCCCTGTTCAAGGAAGATGAGAAGGAAATCCTTGAAGACCTGATCATCGCGGCCCATGCCGACGCCAAGGCCAAGAGCGAGGCCCTGATGGCCGAGGAAATGAAATCCGTCACCGGTGGCATGGCGCTGCCACCGGGCATGAAGCTGCCCTTCTGACATGCGGCGCACGGCGGGCGTGGAAATTGAACGGTTGATCCAGCTTCTGGCGAAATTGCCGGGGCTCGGTCCCCGCTCGGCCCGCCGCGCTGCCTTGCATTTGATCAAAAACCGCGAAAAACTTTTGTCGCCCCTGGCGACCGCAATGGCCGAAGCTGAAGACAAGGTCACCGTGTGCAGCGATTGCGGCAATGTCGATACGACCGACCCTTGCGCCATTTGCGTCGATCCCAGGCGCGACCGCGCGGTCATTTGCGTGGTGGAAGAAGTGGGCGATCTCTGGGCCTTGGAACGCGCCGGTGCCTGGACTGGCCTCTATCACGTGCTGGGTGGAACCCTCTCCGCCATGGAGGGCATCCGCCCCGAAGACCTCGCGATCAACCGCCTCGTCGAACGCTCCGCCGCCGCTGGCATGCGCGAAGTGGTGCTTGCCACCAATGCAACCGTCGAAGGCCAGACCACCGCCCACTACATCACCGAGCGCTTGAAAGGCCTGGGGCTGAGCACCTCAAAATTGGCCCATGGCGTGCCCGTAGGCGGCGAACTCGATTATCTCGACGAAGGCACACTGACGGCGGCCATGCGCGCCAGAAGGCCATTTTAGTCCATTTCGCCCCCGAATCATTGTAGCTTGGAGGTACCCTTTCAGGAACCACTGCCGGTGCTCGAAACTGAACTCTATCTCCCAGTCAAACGCTTTCTCGAGCGTCAAGGCTATGAAGTTAAGTCTGAAATATGCGAGTGCGATGTGCTGGCAGTCCGCGGACAAGAACCACCCGTCATTGTCGAACTTAAAACCAGCTTCAGCCTCCAGCTTCTGCTCCAGGGCATCGACCGCCAGTCCGTAACCGATCATGTTTATCTTGCAGTTCCAGAACCGAAACAATCCCTCAGCAAGGATGTGCAGCGCCTGTGCAAACGGTTGGGCCTCGGTTTGCTCACCGTGAACGGTGAATGGGTCGAAGCCTATCTCGATCCTGCGCCCTACCAGCCCCGCAAATATCCCAAGCGCAAGGCAGCTCTGCTGAAAGAGTTCCAACGCCGCGTCGGCGATCCCAATTCCGGCGGCAGCAGCAAGCGCCCGTTGGTCACCGCCTACCGCCAGGACGCCCTGCGCTGCGTGAAATTCCTGAAAACTTCCGGCCCTTCCAGGATTTCCGACATAACAGCCCACACAAAAGTGGCCCGCGCCCCGGCCATTCTGCGCAGCGATGTCTATGGCTGGTTCTTCAAGGTTGAGCGCGGCACCTATGCGCTTTCACCCAAAGGCGATGACGCCCTCAAGACTTTTGCCGACTTCCTGGCGGTGATTTAAACCGCTGGCGTTGATTTCTTGATGCGGTGGCGCAAGCGCCGCACCCCCCACCAGACGAGCGCTATAATGGGCGGGATCAACACCCAGTCCGGAAACGTGACAGCATTCCCGTAAAATTGCGCCGTCACCCCACCTGCGAACTTCGCAATGATGTTGAGCAGATAATAGCTGATGGCGACAACCGAGATTCCCTCAACGGTTTCCTGCAGCATCAGCTGCTGCCGCGCCCGCTTTTCCATGGAGCGCAGCAGCAACTGGTTCTGGCCTTCGAGTGCGATGTCAACACGGGTGCACAGCAGGTTGCTGGCGCGCTCGCCGCGCCGGGCGAGATCGGCAATGCGCTCGGCCACCGCCAGACAGGTCGTCATCGCCGGGCTGAACCGGCGGTCAAGAAAGACCCCGATTCTTTGGCAATGGTCAACCCGCTCCTCGCCCAGCTCCGCCACGCGTTTTGCCACCAGGGCGCTATAGGCCCGCGTTGCCGCAAAACGGAAACTG
>JANMHO010000246.1:0-12181 GCA_031375195.1 Rhodobiaceae bacterium | reverse complement strand
GCATTGATGGCCTGGTCAACATTGTTGAGATCCGACCAGATGATAACCGCCAGCGTCGGCGGCTGCGTGGGGCCGATGGCCAATGCCATGTCTACAACCGATGCGCCATAAACCCACACAACAATAAGCGGCCATTTGAGGCGCGGCAAAATCTGCGGGATGAATATTCTGAGCCATATGGAAGCGCTGCCGTGGCCCAGGCTTCGGCCAACCCGGAATTGTCTTGCCAGCATCTCGCCAACATCAGTTCGCGCCAGCAGGGCGGCGATGAGCCAAATGATGAAAGGCACTTCCTTCAAAACCAGCGCCGCCGTGAGAGCTATTCCAAACGGGTCTTGCGTGGTGATCCATTGGGGCGACTCGCTCCATCCGGTCAACGATCCAGCAATCCGCGCGAAGATGCCGCTCGGCATGATGAGAAATCCAAATCCAATCGCAAAGGCCAGATGCGGCAATGAAAGAAAACTTCCCATGATGCCGGCCAGGCGGGTCGAGCCGTGGAGCCCTGCAACAATCCAGAATGCCAGCAGTGTTGAGATGAAGAGGCTCAGCGATCCGGTAACGATTGAAAGCGCCAGGGCTGGCCAAAACTGCGGGTGCGAAAATAGCACCGCCCACGCCATGCCGTCAAACCCTGCAAGCCCAACCGCCACAAGGCCCGCCGCGAAAGGCAATAGCCAAAACACGCCCAACGGCAATACACCGCACAGGCGTCGCAGCGATTGCATCATGCGCCGTAGCGCTCGAGCCATGCGGCCTCGATAAGCGGAACCCAGCTGCCATGCGGTTCGGGAATTGCCGGGGCAGGGTCCGCGACGCTCCCGGCCACATCGCCGCCTGAAAAGAATTTGGCCTCATCGCCAGATAATTTGTCCATCGCAAGCACCGTCGGATCGCCCCATGTTTTCAAATCGGCCTTGCGCCCTTGTGCTTCCGGTGACAGCAGAAAATTCGCAATCATCTGGGCCGCAGCCGCAGCCTGCGAATTTATCGGAATGGCCACAAAATGCGCATTGCCAATCGTGCCGTCTGCGTGTTGCCAGGCAATCGTTGTCGCAGGCAGTTCACCGCTCATCACCAGATTTGCAGGTTCATTGGGATTGAAAGTGAGCGCCATCAGCAATTCACCATCGGCCAGCATCTGTTTTAGCTGGGCCTGCGATTGCGGAAATTGCTTTCCCTCGCGCCACAAATGCGGATGCAACCTGTCCAGCAAGGCAAACATCGGACCGCTTTCGCCAACAAAAATGTCCTTGATAGCCGACATTTGCAGCAGCCCCTGGTCGTCGATCGTCTCCAGCAGAGCTTGCTTTACAAATGTCGTCCCGTGAAAATCCGGCGGTGCCGGATAGCTGACGCGGCGCGGATTGGCAGCAGCGAACGCAACCAGGCCTTCCATGCTCTTCGGCGGTTCTGAAATTCTTGCGCCATCGCCAAAGAATGTGAGCTGCGCCATGCCCCAGGGGCTTTCCAGCCCTTCCGTTGATTCAGCGAAATCAAAAAGCGTCGTGGGCTTTCCCTCAACGTCCACGTATTTGAAATTGGGCAAGTCACCGGCAAACGGCCCGAACAAAAGCCCGTCCGCTTTCATCGCCCGAAAGTTCTCGCCATTGATCCACACCAGATCAGCCGAGCCCTTGGCCGTGCCGACCTTCACTTCATCGCGAACCCGGCGCACGACTTCCGCAGTGTCAGTGATTTTGACATGCTCCAGCGTAATGCCGTAGCGCGCCTTCACCTGTTGGCCAACCCAGGCGATATAGGCGTTGATAGTTTCTGATCCCGCCCAGGCATTAAAATAGACGGTCTGCCCTTTAGCCTCGGCCTCAATCGCCACCCAGTCCGCAGCAAAGCCCGGCCTTGCGGCCAAAGGCAACCAAGCAGCCGCAAACCCGGCTTTCAGTAAATTGCGCTTGGATATGGTCATTTGGGCCAACCTTATTTTTCTTAAGTCTTAGGGGGTTCTGCGGCCAATTGAAATGAAACCTGCGCACGACCAATCATAACTTTGTGATGGACTATTCCGCAGTCCAGAGGGCTGCGCCCGGTTTGCCCCGCTCGAGGATGTAGAAACTGTCGCTGTCCAGTTTTTGCCAATCGCCGCTGGTGCCGTCAGGCCAGACAACGCGCAACTCGGCATGGGGCGTGTCGCCCAGTCCAAAATGCCACCAACCACTCTGGCCACTGGCGTGGCCGCCGCCCACGGTGATTTCACGGCGCATCACGTGGTCGCCGCGCTTGACCTCTAGCCAGGCACCGATTGCGTCCCGGTTGGGCGCAGGTTGCCGCAATTTGACCTGTATCCAGTGGCCCGCGTTACGGCTGGTGTTGCGCCAAGCTTGCGCGTTTTCCCACCGGTTGACGACCACCAGGTCGAGCAGGCCATCCAGATTGAAATCCGCGAGAGCCGCCCCCCGGGAGGTGGCCAAGCTGGCGACACCTGCGGCATCGCCGGCTTCCTGGAACTTGCCATCCGGACCCTGCAGCAGCAGGTTGTTGGGGTCTTTCATGGCGAAATCCGGCATCTCCGCCACATTGCCCTTGGCGATGAACAAGTCCACCAGACCGTCGTTGTTCACGTCTTCAAACTGCGTGTGCCATCCTGTGCTCGGGCGCAAATCCTTGCCCATGTAGGGCCGATGGGCTGTCACACCCCGTGCATAGGCCACGTCATTGTAGGAAGGCTTGGATGGATCATTGTTTGCAAGACTTTGCAGCTTGTTGTCAGCCATGCTGGTGAGGAAATATTCCGGGTAGCCGTCAAAGTTGAGATCGTAGCTCGCTATGCCCATGCCCCAGATGCGCAAGTATTTCCAACCCTCGCTGTCCTTGTACAAGGCAGGCGCTTTGCCCGGTTCAACGCGCCAAAGCTGCTCCTGGCCCCCTTCGTAATATTCCCGGTCGTTGGAAACGCGAAGGCTCGGCGTGCCGGACCTGTTCCAATCCGTGAACAGCATGGATAGCGGACAGTAGCTTGGTTTGAGTGCCAGGGGCTGAGCGAATTTATTGCCATTTGGCCGATGCAGCCAGTTGTCGGTGCAAGACCCCCACGGAGATGTATCCTCATTGCGGTTAATATAATTGCCAATGGCGACCGTAGGCCATGTTGCCCCCCGTTCCCAGGTGGCGGCAAGAGCGGTGGACCAGCCATCGCCGCCATCGAAACCCCAGATTTCATTGGTGCGCTCAAACCGGCAGCCGCCCAGCCCGCGCATTGCAATGTTTTCACCAACCCGCAAGATGATCAAATCCGTGTTGCCATCGCTATCAACATCCAGGGGATAGGCGCCCGTCGCCTTGTCGAATTCAAGCCCGCTGTTTTCCAACTTGAAACGCAATGCCCCCCCCCGCGCGCTCGTGTTGACATAGAATTTGGCTGGCGATGTGCCGCCAGCCAGGAACATGTCGTCAAAGCCGTCATCGTTGCAGTCAAAGGTGGCGATCCCGCCACCCGCCATATATTCCCACTCACCCATATAGGCGCTGTCGATACCAGCGCTGCTCGTTTCCTCAATGAAGCTGGGAATGGCGATGGTATTTTGGGCTCCAGCCGAAGGCGCGCTGCCCAATGCCGCGAGCGCGATACACAAAGTCACGACACGCATGATCTCTTACCTCCGCGTCCGCAACGCATTCACATAAGCACCAATACAGCGCCCTTGTTCGAGGCCCCGTTCGATTGCGGCGCGGAAATGAATGCCGCCGTACAATCGGGAAATTCCGGCCTCTTCAGCTGCAGCCCAGAAACCGGGGAAGGAGCGTTTGGCCAGGCCGTCGCGTCCATGTGTGGCATCCTCAAACGCGAAATTTTCACCAAAGAAATTTGTCAGCACCACCGCCGCTGCGCCCGATTGCGTGCTGTGGCCACTGGGGTATTCGGGAAATGGTGGAGTGATCAAAAGGGTCTCCCATTTGGGATCGATCACCCGGCGGATATAGGTCACGGGCCGCAGCAGATCATACTGATACTTGGCGTTCCAGCATCCCACAAACCCGTCGGCCACTGCGATGCCAATACGCGCCAAAACATCAACACTTCGTTCGATCTCGACATTGTCACGCTCGAGAATTTGCAGGGCAATTGAAATCCAATGGCCGGGCGGCGTTGGCGACAGCATCGGATCATCAGACCAGAACCGCGCAATGGCGCGCTGCTCGGCAGTTAAGTTCTGTTTTGTTTCGTAAACCTCAAGCGCCTCTTTGTAGAATGCGGATGTCCTGTCTTCGCTGTATGTGGGCGGAGCGGGCAGGGGGCAGGCAGCCCCATTTGGCATGGCGAAAGTGCGGTTGTTTCCCCAGTTCGGCAGCAGCGGCATTTGTTGCTGCGAAATCAAACTTGTCGGCACCCAATGGGCGGCGCCCTTCGTGAGCGTGTACTCCAGCGGGAAACCCATATTCTCAATGACGGCGCCGCCATCATCTCGCGACCACGCCAGGATATGCCCCGCGACCGCCCGCCCATGCTCTTCGCTGCGGGCCACGACATCGACTGGCAGCCCCGCCGTAATTTCGCCTCGCAATTTTTTATCGAGTGCTGCCATGGCCCGCTGGCCGGTGGGGCCGGTGTTGTTGAAAAGGTTCCGCGCGGCAAAGGCCATCGCTTCGTGCAGCACCACAGCCTCGTCATAGGCCTCGCCCGCCACCCGTTGCGGCACGGGCTGCAGTCCGTTCAGCTGCCCGGCCAGCGTCCGCAGCTCGCTCGAACCGGTTGCCGTGGCCTCAAAAGCGGCAACACCGAGATAGGCGAACGAACGGCTGGCCACCGGCGGCGAATAGGTGGGCGTATGCCGCACCAACTCGAGAACCACGTGATACCAGCTGCGCAGCACCGCCTCGGGCAATGCGGTGTTTGCCTGCGCTGTGGTTGCGCCCAGTGCCCCGAACCAAGCCAGCCCGGCCACCATAACCACGGCGGCTAGTTTGCAAGCCGCATTCATCTCAGGCAGAACTCGCCCATGCATATCCCAAACCGAGCAAACGATTTACCCATTAACTTCCTTCCACCCACACAAATCAATATTGACTTAGAAGGTAACTTGTTACAACAGTTTTGATGGATGCCGAATTGGTCAAATGTATTGAATCAAGGTTCTGGAAGCGCGTCGGCTGCAAGGTCGGTTTAGGGAGGCGTCCCGCTCGTTCCAGGGCTCTTAGGGAGTATTTTGTAGATGAAAAGCAAGATTTTAACAGTAATGACAGGCGCCCTTATGCTCGGCATGTCGTCCATGTCAGCATTGGCTGCAGGCAAGACAATCGCAGTTTCCTGGAAGACCTTCCAGGAAGAGCGCTGGAAGACCGACGAAGCCGCCATCAAGGCTGTGGTTGAAGCCGCTGGCAACACTTATGTTTCGACAGATGCCCAGACTTCTGCCCAGAAGCAGGCTGCCGACATCGAAGGCCTGATCTCGCAAAAGGTCGACGTGATCTTGGTTGTGGCATTTGACTCGGATGCCATCCTGCCATCGATCAAGG
Organism: Rhodobiaceae bacterium; assembly: GCA_031375195.1. Lineage (GTDB taxonomy): Bacteria > Pseudomonadota > Alphaproteobacteria > Rhizobiales > Aestuariivirgaceae > Aestuariivirga. Next base: position 6,709 of record JANMHO010000246.1, on the reverse strand, counting down.
CCATCAACGACGCCGGCATCAAGGCGATTGCCTATGACGTGCAGTTCGAAGATCCAAACGCGCTCTATATCACGTTTGACAACGTCGGTGTCGGCCGCATCATTGCCCAGGAAGTCCAGAAGGCAAAGCCGGAAGGCAACTATGCCTTCATCAAGGGCGACAAGGGCGACCCGAACGCCACCTTCCTGTTCCAGGGCATGATGGAAGTGCTCAAGGAAGGCCTTGATTCCGGCAAGATCAAGAATGTCTGTGAAACATTCACCGACAAATGGGCGCCAGACGTTGCTCAGAAGAACATGGAGCAGTGCCTGACCTCGACCGGCAACAAGGTTGACGCTGTTCTCGCTGAAAACGATGGCATGGCCTCTGGCGTTGTTGCTGCTTTGACCGCCCAGGGCATGGCTGGCATTCCTGTCGGCGGCCAGGACGGTGACTTGGCAGCCATCAACCGCGTGGCGCTTGGCACCCAGACAGTGTCGGTGTGGAAGAACGCGAAAGACCTCGGCAAGGTTGCAGCTGAAGCTGCAAACGCCCTGGCTGATGGTGCTGACATGGCGTCCATCGCGGGTGTTGCAAAGTTCAGCGGTGGCAAGAACGGCGTGGAGATGAATTCAATCCTCCTCGCACCGACGCCAATCACCAAGGCCAACATCAATGTTGCCATTGATGCCGGCCACATCACCAAGGACCAAGCCTGTGCAGGCGTGGCCGCTGGTGCGGCAACCGGTTGCTAATTTTTAGAATCTGACGAATGATGGGCCGCGCCGCTTGCAAAAGTGGCGCGGTTTTTGTCTAAGTAGAAGCCAGAATCCCCGGAGATACCCATGTCCAACACGCCAAGCACCAGCCAAAGTCCCGCCCTGCAACATGAAGGGCCGGTGACACGGTTTATCCGCGCCACGGAAATAGACGCGCGCATGCTCGGCATGATTGCTGCGTTGATCCTGATTTGGTGCGTCTTCGACATTGCCAGCGGCATCCTGCGCGGCAATTTTGGCGGCTTGCTTGGCGGCTCGTTCCTGACGCCACGCAATTTGTGGACGCTGCTGGTGCAGTCCTCGGTCATTACCGTCATGTCCACGGGCATGGTGCTGCTGATTGTCATGCGCCAGATTGATTTGTCAGTGGGCTCGATGCTCAGCCTCATCGCCGTTGCCACGGCCGTTTTGCAGGTTTTCAACCTCAGCCCTTATCTGGGGGTTGGCCATCCCATGATCTGGATCATCGCCGTCGTTGTCTCAATCGCATTGGGAACCGCTGTCGGCGCTTTCAACGGTGTGCTTACCGCCTATGCCAAAATTCCGGCCTTCATTGTGACCCTTGGCGGCCTCATCGCCTACAGTGGTTTGGCCTTCCTCCTGGCCAAGGGCGAAACCGTGGCGCCAATGGACAAGACCTATGAAATCTTCGGCGGCGGCATCACCATCAGCTGGCTTGGGCCATTCTGGAGCTGGCTGATTGCGGTGGTGGTGTGTGCCGCGATTGTCTTTGCCATCATCAATGGCCGACGTCAGCGCCAGCGCTTCAAGTTTCCGCTGCGGCCGATGTGGGCCGAAGTGTTCCTGGCCGCCCTTGGCAGCGCCGTTGTGTTGGGCGTCACATCGGTGATGACCTCATATCCATGGCCATTCAAGCTGATCGAAAATTATGCCAAGGCCAACAATGTCGTTATTCCAGCTGGTGTTGAAAACACGGATGGCAGTGCCGTGTGCATGGCTGCCGACAAAGTCGTGCGCTGCACGGAAGGGCTGATCTACTACACCGGCTATTCCGTGCCGGTGCTCGTCGCCATGGCGGTTGGCCTGGTGATGACGTTTATTGCAACCCGCACCCAGTTTGGCCGCTATGTCTATGCCATCGGCGGCAACCCCGAAGCGGCAGAACTCGCCGGCATCAATACCAAATGGATGACAGTCAAGGTCTTCGCGCTGATGGGCGCGCTCGTGGGCATATCCTCCGTCATTTCATCTGCCCGCCTCAATGCTGCTACCAACGCGTTGGGCGTGCTGAGCGAGCTTTATGTCATTGCCGCAGCCGTCATCGGCGGCACATCTCTTGCTGGTGGCGTGGGCACCATTTATGGTGCCATGCTTGGCGCCTTGATGATGCAGTCCATTGTCTCAGGCATGTCGCTGCTCAATCTTCCTGCCGCCTACCAAAACATGGTTGTCGGTGCTGTTCTGGTGCTGGCGGTCTGGCTTGACCAGCTTTATTCCCGCCGCGTGAAGTAATAAGAAGAGGCAACCATGGCAAAAACATCCGCAAAAAAGGCAGCCCCAAAAAAGGCAGCGAAAGTTATCGAGACCCAAGAAACTCCGCAGGCCGTCAAAGGCCGTGAGCCGCACGCGAAACCAAACGGGCGCGGCACGCCCCTCATTGAAATGCGCGACATTTCCATCGCCTTCGGCGGCATCAAGGCTGTAGATCACGCCTCGATTGATCTTTACCCCGGTGAAGTTGTGGGTCTTCTTGGCCATAACGGGGCAGGAAAGTCCACGCTGATCAAGGTGCTGTCCGGCGCCTACAAGCGCGACCACGGCCAAATCATGATCAACGGCGACGAAGTCACTATCAACAACCCGCGCGACGCGAAGGCGCTGGGGATAGAGACAATCTATCAAACCCTCGCGCTGGCCGACAATGTTGATGCAGCCGCCAACCTCTATTTGGGGCGTGAATTGAAAACAGGCTTTGGCACACTTGATGACGTGGCCATGGAAGCGGAGTGCCGCAAGGTGATGCACCGCCTCAACCCCAACTTCCGCCGCTTCAAGGAACCGGTGTCGAAACTCTCCGGTGGTCAGCGCCAGTCGGTTGCCATTGCCCGCGCCATCCACTTCAACGCCCGCATCCTGATCATGGACGAACCGACGGCGGCTCTGGGCCCACAGGAAACCGCGCAAGTGGGCGAGTTGATCAAGCAGTTGAAAGCCGAAGGCATCGGCATCTTCCTGATCAGCCACGACCTGCACGACGTGTTCGATCTCGCAGATCGCCTCTGCGTGATGAAAAACGGCAAGGTCGTCGGCACCGCCAAAATCACCGATGTGGATCACGATGAAGTCCTCGGCATGATCATCGCCGGAAAGTGCCCCAAGGGTGCCATCCCCGGCCCGGGCGCCATGCGCGAGGCGGCGTAGGCCCTACAGCATTGAAGGCAAAACCCGGTCCGGTGGATTGTGGCCATCCACCCAGGTTTTGATATTGATGATCACTTTTTCACCCATATCGATGCGGCCCTCAAGCGTGGCTGAGCCCATATGCGGCAGCAGCACCGCCCTTTTGGATTTCAGCAGGCGGGGGTTTACCGCTGGCTCGTGCTCGAAGACATCAAGGCCGGCGCCTCCCAGTTCTTCCGCCTCGAGCATGCGCGCCAAAGCATTCTCGTCGATCACTTCGCCCCGCGCCGTGTTGACAATAATCGCTTCTTTTTTCATCAGCTTGAGCCTGCGGGCTGAGAGCAGATGGTAAGTTGCGGGCGTATGTGGGCAGTTCACCGAGATAATATCCATGCGGGCCAGCATCTGGTCGAGGCTTTCCCAATAGGTGGCCTCCAGCTCCTCCTCAATTTTTGCATGGACCGGTTTGCGGTTGTGATAATGGATTTGCAAGCCGAAAGCCTTGGCCCGCCTGGCCAGCGCCGTGCCGATGCGCCCCATGCCGATAATGCCGATGCGCTTGCCCCAAATGCGGCTGCCCAGCATCCAGGTGGGAGACCAGCCCTGCCAGGTATTGTCAGAACCGATGACGCGCGCCCCTTCGATCAACCGGCGCGCCACCGCCATGATGAGCGCCATCGTCATGTCAGCGGTGTCTTCCGTCAAAACCCCCGGCGTGTTGGTGACGGTAATGCCTCGCGCGATCGCCGTTTCGACATCGATATTGTCAACGCCCGTGCCAAAATTGGCGATGAGCTTCAACTGCTCGCCAGCCTGCATCAGGATGGATTTGTCGATCCGGTCAGTCACTGTGGGCACCAGAACATCGGCGGATTTCACAGCTTCCGCCAACTCGGCCCTGCTCATGGCTTGGTCAGTCGCATTCAGCTTGGTGTGGAAAAGCTCCATCATCCGTGTTTCAACAACCTGTGGCAGCTTGCGGGTGACGACGACCACAGGCTTGTGCTTACTCATGCGAGCCAGCTCCAATGTTCAAATATTGACACATTATTAACTTACTCCAGCCAATCGTGTTATAGGTCAAATGTTGCAGTTTCACGCCCATGATGTAGACTCATCAGGGCAGCGGCCACAATAGGGGAAATGCCGTATAGTATGGCAAGGAGCAATTCGGGAAAACAGCAGATAGGCTCAGCGCTGTTGGGGCTGGCCTGTCTTGTTGTTGCTGGCGGCATAGTCTGGTCGCTTTTCGGCCAAAGATCTGATTCGAATGCAAATACTCCTGCGGCTGGCGCAATGACAGCCTCGATTTCGCCAGCCAAAGATTTGGGGCCATCAGGGTTTCCGATCCCAAGATTTGTATCTCTCAAGGCTGAAAAAGTTAACGTGCGCCGGGGGCCATCGAGTGATCATCCGGTGGCCTGGGTGTTTCAGCGCAAGGGCCTGCCCGTGGAAATCGTCGCTGAATTTGAAAACTGGCGCCGGGTGCGCGACAGTGAAGGCGAAGAGGGCTGGATTCTGCAGAGCATGCTGGCGGGCAAGCGCACCGCCGTTGTGGCGCCTTGGCGTGGTGAACAACTGACCGAGCTTCATGGCGACGCCAGCACGGAGAGCCAGGTGCAGGCAAAGCTCACCGCTGGTGCGATGAGCGAAGTGGCAAGCTGCGATGGCAAATGGTGCAGGATTTCAGTCGGGGGTTACGATGGCTATGTCGAGCAGGACATGCTGTGGGGCGTCTATCCCGGCGAAACCGTGAACTGACTTCAGGCTTTTCGCAAGCGGACAATCACGTCAATGCGGTCGATGGCCGTGCCCTCCGGCGCTTCCGGCAAGCCGTTGATGGTCAGGTTGTCGGTTCCGATGTCGAACAGCCGGCCTTCCTTTTCATGGTAGAAATGAAAATGGTTGGAGGTGTTGGTGTCATAAAAGCTGCGGTCTCCCTCAATCGCCACTTCACGCAAGAGTCCTGCCGCCTTGAATTGGTTCAGCGTATTGTAGACCGTGGCGACCGACACCATGACTTTTGCGGCAACCGCCTCGCGGTGCAAGACTTCCGCCGAAACATGCCTGTCGCCTTCCGAAAACAGGATTTTGGCCAAAGCCAGGCGCTGCCTCGTTGGCCGCAAGCCAACTGACCGCAATTTTTCCGCAATGGCGCCTTGTGCAATCATCTTCGCCTGCCAGTATTGCCAGTTAATAAGGCGATGCGCAAGTTCTGGAAGGCTTTCAACTCACCCTCGCAGTGTGTTAAGGAACCCCGCAAAGCACATGAATTGAACAGGGTGGGAATGACCGAACGCAAGTCAAGTTTTCTGTATGACGACCTTCTGGCCTGCGGCCGGGGCGAACTGTTTGGCCCCGGCAATGCGCAATTGCCGCTGCCGCCCATGCTGATGTTCGACCGCATCACCCAGGTGGAAGAGAAGGGCGGCGCCCATGGCCTGGGATCCATTGTGGCCGAGTTTGATATCAACCCCGACCTGTGGTTTTTCGCCTGCCATTTCCAGGGCGATCCGGTGATGCCGGGCTGTTTGGGATTGGACGCGCTGTGGCAGCTCACTGGATTTTTCCTGGGCTGGCTGCGTGAGCCAGGCAGGGGCCGCGCCCTTGGCGTGGGCGAGGTGAAATTTTCCGGCATGGTCACGCCATCGGTCAAAAAAGTGACCTATGAGGTCGAAGTGAAGCGCTTGATCCTGCGCAAGCTGAAGCTCGCCGTCGCTGATGGCTTGATGAAAGCCGACGGCGAAACCATATACAACGTGACCGACATGAAGGTCGGCCTGTTCCAGGCTTAAGGGAGTTCGCAAGATGCGTCGTGTGGTCGTAACCGGAATGGGCATCGTCTCCAGTATTGGCAACACTGTGCAGGAAGTCACCGCTTCCCTCCATGACGCCCGGTCCGGCATCGTCAAGGCAGACGATTATGCCCGCCTTGGCTTTCGCTGCCAGGTGCATGGCGCGCCGAATTATGACCTCGACACCATTGACCGCCGTGTGCGCCGCTTCATGGGCGATGGCGCCGCTTGGAACTATGTGGCCATGCAGCAGGCCATCACCGATTCAGGTCTTGATGAGAAGGACGTGAAGAATGACCGCACCGGAATCATTATGGGTTCTGGCGGGCCGTCGACAAAAACCATTGTGGCTGCCGCTGATACCACTCGCGAAAAGGGCCCTAAGCGCGTTGGCCCCTTTGCGGTGCCGCCTTCCATGTCGTCAGCGCATTCAGCGGTGCTGGCCACACCATTTGGAATTCGTGGTGTGAATTATTCGATCTCATCAGCCTGCGCCACATCAGCCCATTGTATTGGCAATGCCACGGAAATGATCCAATGGGGCAAGCAAGATGTGATGTTTGCTGGCGGCGGCGAAGAATTGGATTGGACGCTTTCTGTGTTGTTTGATGCCATGGGCGCCATGTCTTCAAAATATAACGAAACACCATCAGTGGCATCTCGTGCCTATGATAAAAACCGCGATGGTTTTGTGATTGCCGGAGGTGCTGGTGTTATAGTTCTCGAAGAACTCGAACGCGCACGCGCCCGTGGTGCAAAAATCTATGCTGAAGTTGTGGGTTATGGCGCGACCTC
>JANMHO010000208.1:0-2149 GCA_031375195.1 Rhodobiaceae bacterium | reverse complement strand
CAAGGGTCCAACACGCGTGGGTTCGCGCGGTCAAAGCGCAGCAGACACGAAAACGGGAAAAACCAGCTACCAGCTGTTTCAAGGCACGCCGCAGAGCCTCCTGGAAGGCTCGCTTGAGCCGCCGCCGGGAGTTGTCGCGGCGGAGGGCAATTACACCATCAATGTCGACCGGGCGGAAATTGGCGAAGTGGCAAAACTGGTTCTCGGCGAAACGCTTAGGCTGAACTATGTTCTGGATCCCCGGGTGCAGGGAACGATAACGCTCTCAAGCAGCAGGCCGCTGACCGGGCCAGAGGTGCTGGACGCCTTCGAGGCCGCGTTGCGCCTCAATGGCGCGGGCCTGGTGAAAGATGGCAACGTCACTAAAATCGTAGCCCTGCAGGAATTGCTGGAAGGCGAAATGGGGACTGCGGATCTTGATCCTGAGAAAGTTTCCGCAGGCTATGGCGTAAGCGCCATTCCCATACGCTACATCAGCATTGCCAACATGCTCGAGCTGATTGACAGTTTCGTTGCCCGCAGCGGCTCGGTCAGGGCCTCCAACATCGGCAATCTCATTCTGGTGCGCGGACCTGCTTCCGAGCGCCGGTCGCTCATTGATGTTGTGCTTTCTTTCGATGTTGACTGGATGCGGAGCCAGACCGCGAGCCTTGCCATTCTCGCCAACAGCTCGCCTGAAGAGATGGTTTCCAAGCTAGAAGCCATCTTCGAGCAGGATACCGCGACATCGGGCAACAACGCCGTCAAGGTTGTGCCGCTTGAGCGCCTGAATGGCGTGGTTGTCATCGCCAACAGCCAGGAAAAAGTCAGGCGCGCCCTTGTCTGGGTGGGCAGGCTCGACAAGGCGAGCGTGACAGACACCAATTATTTCGTCTATGCCGTGCAGAACGGCAATGCCGAGGATATCGCAAAAATCCTGGTTGCGACCTTCGTGGACAAGAGCGACGCACCCGGGCTCACGGCCGAAGTCGCACCCGATGAGGCCACCGTGCAGCTGTCGACAGAGGCAAATCCAGAGCAATCGCAGACTGCCGGCGGACAGGCCAACCAGAATGGCAAAGCCGATCTGCAGGGAACCGATGCTGTTTCCCCGCTTCCGGACAATGCCCAGGGCCAATCCGAGCCCAGCCTTGCGCCGGGCATTCGGATCACCCCCAATGTCGCTAACAACACATTGGTTATTCGCGCCAGCCAGCGGGAATACAGCAAGATACTTTCGATGCTGCGGCGGATTGATTCACCGGCAGTGCAAGTTCTGATCAACACGACAATCGCCGAGGTCTCGCTCAATGACGACCTGCGCTATGGCGTGCAAGCCTATTTCAGGGACAACAAGGCGTCGGGCGGCGTTTTCAACGGTGACAGCCTGCTGCTCAGGCCGAGCTTCCCGGGGCTGAATTTCCTGCTTGGCAGCACCAGCAATCCCAAACTTGTGCTGGATGCGCTTTCCGCTGTCACCAACGTCAGGATAGTTTCGTCGCCCTCGTTGCTGGTGCTTGAAAACGAGACCGCCACGATCAAGGTGGGTGATCAGGTGCCGGTCAAGATCCAGACGCTGGAAAAGGATGCGGGTGGCAGTGTCAACTCATTTGAATACCGCGACACGGGTGTTATCCTGAAAGTGAAACCCAGGGTCAATTCGGCGGGCCTTGTCACCATGGAGCTTGGCCAGGAGCTTTCCTCGGTCACGGCGGGTTCGGGGAGTTCGACAACTGAAAGTGAAAACCCAACTTTTTCACAGCGATCAATCACCAGCAAAGTCTCGGTTTACAGCACGCAGACAGTTGTGCTTGGCGGCCTCATCAGCGGCCAGGACAGCCGCGAGAAGAACGGCGTTCCCGGCGTCAACAAGATTCCCTTGCTGGGCGGCCTGATTGGCAAGACCGACAACAGCAGCAAGCGAAACGAGCTTATCGTTTTCATCACGCCGCAAATTGTCCAGGATGGCGAAGACGCAAGCCGGGTATCCGAAGAACTGCGCGCCAAAATGAAGCTGTTTGGCCTGAATTAGGGCGTGTCCTCAATTAGCGGATTCTCAAATCAGTTGATGTATGATTCATAGGGAGCCTTCTCTTGGAGGGCTTTGCGATGAAGCGCTATGGTTTGCGGGATGATCAGTTTGCTCGGATCGAAATGTTGCTGCCGGGGC
>JANMHO010000193.1:0-11348 GCA_031375195.1 Rhodobiaceae bacterium | reverse complement strand
CTTTAGTTGTAAAAGGGCTCGACAGGATGACTAACTCGCAAGGCGGAGAACTGGAAGTCAAACCTGTCATGGCGCTTTGCAGGTGTGGGGGATCAGCCAACAAACCATTCTGTGACGGAACTCACAAGGGCAACGGGTTCGTAAGTGCGCGCTTGAGCGCCAGCAGCAAAGATAAGCGAAAAAATTACGTCGGTCGTAGAATCACCATTCATGACAACCGTAGCATCTGTGCTCATGCGGGCCATTGCACGGAAAGTCTTGCCGCAGTTTTCAACTCTGAAGCCACTCCGTGGATAAACAGCGATGGAGCCACGGTGGAGGAAATCATAGCTGTTGTCCGCCGGTGCCGTTCCGGAGCCCTCAGTTATTCAGTTGATGGCGTTGAAGCCATTGACCCGGACGGCGAACCTGCTGTTACCATAGGCAAAGACGGACCCTATGAAGTCAGCGGTGGCATAGAGCTGATTGGCGTGCCACCTGCCAGCGGCGCGGGCAAGGACCACTTCACGCTTTGCCGCTGCGGAGCTTCAAAGAACAAGCCTTTCTGCGACGGCAGCCATTGGGACATCGAATTCAAGGACGACAAGAATTAAATTTTTATTCTCTCGCCCTTTGGATCATTGAAACTTTGTAACCGCACCCTGGTTCCTTGGCGTTTCCAGGCTAGGGCATCGGGCGGTTCATTGAATCCATATCCAGCAGCCTTTCACCCTTGGCATGGCGCTCGCGAAGCCTGGTCATCTTGGTTGTTGTGCCAGTCTCATCGATGAACACCCGATGCGGAGCCAGCTTGCCGTGCCGGAAGCCATCCCGTGGCTTGGGCTCTACGCTGTCCGTCTCTTGGTAGAGGCTCATCAGGTTGACCACAAAAGACACCGACGCTCCAAAGTGGCGGGCCGCCTCATGGCGCGATTGTCCGCGCTCAACAAACGGAACCCCAGCTTCCTCGATCCGGACCGGATGGACAACCTATTGAAAGCTCACAAATAGTGACGGCCTGTTTGAAACTGAGTTTTTTCAACTTGATCCCCTGCAGGTCTTCTTGATTGGAGCGCTTTCGGCATCCATTTTGCTCAAAGCTCTCTTCAGAGCGCCAAAGCAGTTTTCATCGATAGCGGTTCCCACGTCCAATTCCATTAACGTCAAAGCTTCGGCGCCTGTAATTGCCGCGCGGTAAGGACGATCGGCAGTCAGTGCATCGAATATATCGGCCACCGCAAGAATTCGGGACTCCAGCTTGATCTCCTGGCCCTTCAAACCTTTGGGGTAACCCTTGCCATCAAGTCTTTCATGATGCGCTCCTGCAATGGAAGCGAACTTGTGAAAGGCTGACACGCGCGAAAGAATGGTTTCAGTGTCAGCGGCATGGCGCTTCATGATCGTCATTTCGGCTTCGTCCAGCTTGCCGGGTTTATCAAGTATCATGTTGGAGACGCCCAATTTGCCAATGTCATGCAAGAGAGCTGCGCGTTTGAGCCAGCGCCTCCTCTCTTTGGTGAACCCAAGCGTTTCGGCTATCATGTCCGAGTAGAGTGCAACTCTCTCGCTGTGGCCTTTTGTATAGGGGCTTTTGGAGTCAACGATGTCGGAGAATCCTGCGGTAATGTCGTCAAGATAATCTTCATCGACGGGCTTTGAAAGCCGCGACGGAACAAGCGTTGGAAGCATGCCACCAAGTTGTTCACTATTCAATGATTCAAAGAACTCAGGTTGCGTCGAAACTTTCAAAAATGCATTTACGAGAGCAGGGTCAAACCATGTCCCACTGCGCGATCGCACTTCCTCGCGCGCTGCCTGCGGTCCACCCGTTATTTGAAAAACATCCACAACCTGGGTGAGAAGGGCAATGCGGGAAAACAGCGGGATATCACTATTGAGCAATCCGTGTGGTTTGCCACCGCCATCCCAATGTTCATCAAGCGAGCGTATACCTTGTGCAACAGCATCGCCAAAACGCATCTTCTTGGCAATATCTGAGCCACGCTGGCAGCGCGTCTGAAAGAGTTCGGCAGTGATTGCGCCACCGTTTTTGAAGATATGGTGTATTGCGCGAAGGCGTCCTGCGAGCCCCGCTTCCAGGCCCGTGTGCTGCAACACAAAGCGCATGACCTGCGGCAAGCTGCCATCGAGCAGTTTTGCGTCTCTTTTGATGGCCAAATCGTCGGCAAGGTACAGCTCGCAGATGCGCGCCGCATTACTGCTGCAACCAAGGTCTTTGAGCAAAATTGTATAATACAAATCGCGGCTTTGCATTGCATCAATCGCAAGTTCCCGCGCAATTTGCAAACCGATCCAGCAACACCGCTGGCTGTGCCCGCGTGGCTGCCCCTCCGTCATGTCAATGGCTTGACTGAGGGCGCTCAGAAGCTCTTCAAGATGGATTTGGGCGGGTTGGGTTTTTACATTTCTATCCATAGGCTTGCCCAGCATAGGGCGTGCTGGTTGATGGCAAGTTAACCCACATTGTTAATGCTCTGTTATGTTGCCAGTGCGCGTATTCTGGCCCCCTTAGGGTCATAGAAGCTTTGCAATTGAACCTTGGCCCCATAGCGTTTCCAGGCAAGTTCCACTTCCCATTTGCCACTGTCTATCCAATCCGCGGTCACACCACTTTCATTCCTGACGTAGCCCATGCCGAGAGACAGGTTGACGCGGTGGCCCCAAGCGCCGGAGGTGGTGGCGCCTACGATGATGCCGTCGCGATAGATGGGTTCTTCATGATACATCATGGGTGCTGCAGCACTATTGTCGTCGAGGGCAAGGCAGATCATGCGTTTGGGTTGGAAGGGTGCTGTCTTCTGTTTTAAGAGCGCTTCGCGGCCGATGAAGCCGCCTTTCTTGTCCCAAGCCACGGCAAAGCCCAGGCCTGCTTCCACCGGCGTTTCTTCATCTGAAATGTCATGGCCCCAATGGCGATAGGCTTTCTCGGTGCGGCAGTTGTTCATGGTGTGCATGCCAGCAGGGGTTAGGTCGAATTCGGCTCCGGCGGCTTGCAGGCACTCGAAAACATGGGCCGCGAATTCGGTTGGAATGTAAAGCTCCCAGCCAAGTTCGCCAACATAAGTGATGCGGGAGGCGCGAACGCGGGCATAGCCGATTTCGATTTCCCTGGACGTGCCGAAGGGGAATGCGGAGTTCGAGAGATCAGCGCGTGAGAGTTTCTGCAGGAGCGCGCGGGACTTTGGACCCATGATGGCAATCATTGGAAGGCCTGATGTGATGTCGGTTGAAACACAGTGGGCATCATCTGGCGTGTGGCGCTTGAGCCACGCCATGTCGCGGGTTTGCGGCACCGCGCCAGTGACCACCACGAACTTGTTTTCCTCCAATCGCGTGACGGTGAGATCGGCTTCAATGCCGCCGCGCTCGTTGCACCATTGGGTGTAAACAATGCGGCCGGCGTCCACGTCCACGTTGTTGGCGCTGATAGTGTTGAGAACCTTGCAGGCGTCACGGCCTTCGACCAGGTATTTCGCAAATGACGACTGGTCAAAAAAAGCGCAATTGGTCATCAGCTGCCTGGCTTCGTATTCAGCACAGGGGAACCAATTTTGGCGACCGTAAGAATATTCATACTCCGGCTTGATGGCATCGCGCGAATACCAATTGGGCCGTTCCCAGCCATTGACTTCGCCGAATACGGCGCCAAGTTTCCGGGTGTATTCATACAGCGGTGAACGGCGAACGCCGCGAGCCGTTTCAGCTTGCCGATAGGGCCAATGCATGGCGTAGAGCAAACCCAAGGTCTCCGATACGCGGTCTTGCACATACTCCCGCACCGACTGGAACGGGTGAATGCGGCGAATATCCATGCCATTCACATCCATGGGCGGATAGCCGTTCTTGATCCATTGGGACAATACCAAGCCAGCGCCGCCTGAGGATTGAATTCCGATGGAATTAAAGCCGGTCGCCACATAGCAATTTTTCACCTCGGGAGCCTCTCCGAGATAATAGCGGTTGTCGGGCGTGAAGCTTTCAGGGCCATTGAAGAAAAGCTGGATGCCCGCCGTTTCAAGCAGGGGCACGCGGTTGATGGCATTGGCAAGAATGGGTTCGAAATGATCCATGTCTTCGGGTAGCGTGACGAAGGCATGTTCATCATCAATGCCTCCGCCGCCCCAAGGCTTGGCCATTGGCTCGAAGGCACCCACGATCAGCTTGCCAGCGTCTTCCTTGTAGTAAGTGCATTCATCGGGAACGCGAACGACCGGCATGTTTCGGGGCAGCGCCGCTATGGGTTCGGACACGATGTAGAAATGCTCGCAGGCATGGAGCGGTATGTTGACACCGATGCTGCGGCCCAGTTCGCGCGACCACATGCCCGATGCGATCACGACCTTGTCGGCCATGATCGTTCCATCCATGGTTTCAACGCCCACGGCCTTGCCCTTCTCGACAATGATCCGGGTGACTTTTGTGTTCTCAAATACCTTGGCGCCGCGTGAACGCGCTCCGGCGGCGAGCGCCTGGGTCACGTCGATGGGGTTCACCTGGCCATCCTTTGGCAGGAACACACCGCCTTTGACGCCATCCATACTGTAGTGCGGTACACGTTCCTTGATTTCGCCAACGCTTGCCACATCAACAGCGAGGCCAAAACTCTTGGCCATGGAGGCGCCCCGCAAAAGCTCTTCCAAGCGGCCATCGGTCAGGGCAATTGAGATCGAGCCATTCTGCTTGAAGCCTGTGGCCTGGCCTGTTTCTTTTTCCAGGCCTTCAAAAAGATTGGTGGTATATTTGGCCAGTTCGGTGAGATTTCTTGAAGCGCGCAATTGACCCACAAGACCCGCCGCATGCCAGGTTGTGCCCGATGTCAATTGCTTGCGCTCGAGGAGAACCGTATTTGTGATGCCAATCTTGCCCAAGTGGTAGGCAATGGATGCACCAACAATACCGCCTCCGACGATCACAACATCGGCGCGGGCAGGCAGGGATTTTGACATAAGACACACTCCGGAATTGCCAATCGGAATTTTCTAGCATGCTGCAGGCAGTGACCAAAAGCACCAGCTTTGTGGGCGTGGCCGAACCAGAACTTTCCTTTGCGGGTTGAAAATCTTTCGACTAATATCGGGCCAGATTAGAGAACGGATTTTTCATGCACAACGGCAATATTTCTCCAACTGAGGCCCACCAGCGTTTGCAAGGCAATTCCGCCGCCGTGCTGATTGACGTGCGCACCCAGCCGGAATGGACCTTTGTGGGTGTTCCGGCCGTTGAGCGGCTCGTGCGGCTCGCGTGGCAGGTGTTTCCGGCCATGCAAGTGAACGCCCGGTTTGTGGAAGAAGTCGAGCAAATGGGCTTGCCCAAGGATGCGGAAATCCTTTGCATCTGCCGCTCGGGGGCGAGGTCATCATCGGCTGCGACGGCCCTGACGGAAGCGGGGTTCACCAACTGCTGGAATGTTGCCCAGGGCTTTGAGGGCGACAAGGATGCCAATGGCCATCGCGGCACGACAAATGGCTGGAAGGCTGCGGGACTTCCCTGGGTTCAAAGCTAATGGCCAAATACACGAAGAAGCAGAACCCCGCCGGATGGGGTGATGCCACGAAACTTGTGCGCGGCGGATTGGACCGGTCAACCCATGGCGAAACCTCTGAGGCGATTTATCTGACTTCAGGCTATGCCTATCAGGATCCAGAAACGGCGGAGCGCCGGTTTGCCAATGAGGAAGAGGGCTATATCTATGGCCGCTATGGCAACCCGACCGTATCGATGCTGGAAGAGCGCTTGCGCCTGCTTGAGGGAGCCGAGGCCTGTTATGCGGTCGCTTCCGGCATGTCAGCGGCTTTCGGGGCCTTGGCCTGCCAGCTGAAGGTGGGCGATCATGTTGTCGCCTCGCGCTCGCTGTTTGGCTCCAACTATCAGGTCATAACTGTCATCCTGCCGCGCTTTGGCATTACCTATGACCTGGTTGACGGCACCGATGCCGCCGCCTGGAGGCAGGCGATGAAGCCAAACACCAAGTGCGTGTTTCTTGAAACGCCGTCCAACCCGCTTCTGGAGGTTCTCGACCTCGCCATGATTTGCGACGTGGCCCACAAGGCCGGGGCCTTGGTGATTGTGGACAATGTTTTTGCGACACCGATTTTGCAGAAGCCGATGGAGCAGGGGGCGGACATTGTTTTCTATTCAAGCACCAAGCATACGGACGGTCAGGGCCGGGTATTTGGCGGGGCTATTCTGTCCTCGAAGAAATTCAAGGAAGACTTGCTGAAGCCATTCCTGCGGCACACGGGGCCGACGCTTTCGCCTTTCAACGCCTGGGTTTTGCTCAAAGGTCTCGAAACGCTCAAGCTGCGGGTTGAGGCGCAGTGCCGCTCCGCAGCGGCCATTGCCGATGCGCTGTCATCAATCAAAGGCGTCGAGCGGGTGTATTATCCGCATCATGACACTCACACTCAGGTGAAGCTCGCCAGGCGACAAATGAAAATGGGCGGCACCATGGTTTCCTTCAATGTTGCCGGCGGCAAGGCCAAGGCATTTGATGTGCTGCGCAATCTGGGCATCGTTGATATTTCAAACAATCTAGGTGACGCGAAGTCGTTGATCACCCATCCCGCTACGACCACCCATCGCAACATCGGGCCAGAAGCGCGCGCCATGATGGGGATCAGCGACGGCAATTTGCGGCTTTCAGTTGGTTTGGAAGATGTGGCTGATCTGATCGGCGATCTCAAACAGGCGATATCACGCTAAGCCGTAAGAGCGCGGCTCACGCCGATAGTTATTGCTAGAAGCCCTACTGCCACCGTCAGCGCGCGTTTTGGCGTTATTTTGGAAAGATAGCCACCTATTACCGCCGCTGGAAGCCCACCTGCGACCAAACCGGCGACCGGATAGGCCACTTGCCGCCAGTCGGAGCCTCCCTCCCAGTAGCCGATGGCGAAAGCCAGGACAAATGTGGTAAAGACGGCGATGCTGACAACGAACTCGGCAAAATTGCTTGAGCCGATGGCGTAGCGTGACTCGGTTCCTGATCCCAACAGGCTTGTTGTTACGATTGGTCCCCAGCTTCCGCCGATTCCCTCAATAAGTCCGCCGGAAAATCCGATCAATTTTGTAAATCGGGATGGAAACAGCCGTGGTGAAATGTCCTGAACGCCACGATAGACGATGAGCAGGCCGATCAGCACCAGATAAAGATTTATCAGCACCATCAGGGTCGGGCCCTTGAGGCTGGTGAGAACCGTTGCACCGATTATTCCACCGATTGCTCCGAACACGCACAGCACGACTATGATGCGGCGGTCCAGGTTTTTATGGTAGAAATGTGACAGCGCCGCTGTTCCCGTTGTCGGGAGTTTGGCCGCGTTGACACTGGCCGATGCAAGCGCGGGCGGGACACCCTGGGCCAAAAGAATTGACGATGAGATTACGCCAAAGCCCATTCCCAAAGCGCCATCAATGAGTTGCGCCAAGAAGCCAACCAGCCCGAAGGCCAGGAAATCTTGCATTAGGAATATCCCCTCAGAAAAAAAGTATTCAGGCGCCTACAGTCTGCCGTTGAACTGTGCGGATAATTTGTCCATTTGCGGTAAAATGAATGCCACATTCCGTCTTGTCGGACCCGGACCAACGGCCGGCACGCGGATCATCGTCAGTACCTCCACGCTTGGTGCAGGGTTCACAGCCGATGGAACGATAGCCTTCCAGCTTCAGTGGATGGTTGTGCAAATGATGGGCGACCATGTAGGCATGAATATCCAGCGCTGAAAATCCGGCCAGTGGCTCAACTTTCAGGCGGCCGTCGGCGATGCTGATGTATTCGAGGTCAGCGCGCGCAGCACCGTGAAACCGCTTTCGACCAGAAATGACAACGTCAAAGCCTGCAAGCGCCTTTTCAAGCGGGATCGCCTTTCGAATGTTGCAGCATGTGTCTGTGTCCAACAGATGCAAATACCCATCCGAGTCAAATGCCGCCAAATCTTCCTTGGACGGTTTGATCGAGCGAACATTTGTGAGGCCAAGCTCGGCAATTAGCTTGTCCCGGTAATTCAGTGTTTCCGGAAACAGCTTTCCGGTATCCAGAAAAACAACCGGCAAATCCGGGTCAATTTCTGACACTATGTGCAGGAGCACAGCGGACTCTGCTCCGAATGAGGAAACAAGTGCGGTTCTGCCGACATGATTACGCAGTACTGATTTTATCAGGTCGCGGCCTTCCAGCCCCGCATAAGTTTCAACTAGAGCACCATGAATTGGATTATCCAGCATGGGGTTGCTCCTCCCATGGCGCTGCTTCCATGTGACGCTCGGTCCACACTTCAGTTTCGCCGACGCGGCGATAGAGCCCGCGCTGATAAGCCAATGACATCTGCTTTGCCGCAGATTGCCACAAGGGCAGGGGAAAACGCTCCGAAACATCAAATGAAGTGAAGCCTACCTGCTGCATGTATTGGAATTGATCGGGTAAAAGGTTTCCTGTTGCCCGTAGCTCAGCGCGATAGCCCGCGAGGCGAATTTGCCGGGCGATTGAATAGGCCCTGCCATCCGTGAATGCGGGGAAGGGCAGGATGACGAGGGCCAGATGGGGCAGGAAATGCTCGAGCTCATCGGCATGGTCCGAATTATTCAGCAGAACTCCTAGTTGACCCGGAAACTTCGCAAGCTGTTCCCATTCGTTTTTCAGGCGTTGAAACGGCAGAACGACGTTGCCACCATCCGGCAACTGGTCTTCCAGGCCCAAGTGGGTCCATGTATCGACCACGAAGGCGTTGTTTCTAAGCAGTGGCATAGAGCGCCTCCTTGAAGGGATTTGGGCCAAGCCTGCGATAGGCGTAGAGAAATTCTTCGCCGGGCTGGCGCAATTTTACATAGGTCTCGAGAATTTTTTCGATGGCATCGGCAACTTCGTGGCCGGCGAAACCTGGCCCGAGTATGGAGCCAATGGATGCGCTTTCCGTCGAGGAACCGCCAAGCGTGATCTGGTAGAATTCCTCGCCTTTCTTGTCGAGGCCGAGAATGCCAATGTGGCCCACATGGTGATGGCCGCAGGCATTGATGCAACCGGATATGTTGATCTTTACGGGCCCGATTTTTTCCTGAACATCGAGATCAGCGAATTTCCGCGAAATGGCTTGCGAGATGGGAATGGAGCGCGCCGTTGCCAGCGCGCAGTAGTCCATGCCGGGGCAGGCGATGATGTCGCCGGCGAGGCCATAGTTTGCGGTTGCCAATCCGGCTGGCATCAGCGCCTGCCAAATGGCGTAGACATCCTCTTTCTTCACATGGGGAAGAATGATGTTTTGTGGATGGCTCACGCGCAGCTCATCGTGGGAATAGCGCTCGGCCAAATCAGCCATCAGCCGCATTTGATCGGCAGTGGCGTCTCCAGGAATGCCGCCTTCGGGTTTGAGGGAGATGTTGACGATGGTGTAGCCATCAACCTTGTGGGCCGCCAGATTATTCCGCGTCCAGCGCGCGAACTCCGGGTGCTTAAGCTTGGCATCTTCGAAAGCCGGGGCAAAGCGCGAGAGTTTTTCAAACTGTGGCGGCGCGAAGTAGGCGGCGATGCGCGCCAGCTCTTTTTCCTCGACTTCTGTTGTCTGTTGGGGATGCTTGGCGTATTCCGCTTCAACTTCGGACTTGAATTTCTCGGCTCCAATTTCATGCACCAGAATCTTGACGCGCGCCTTGTATTTGTTGTCGCGGCGGCCATAGAGATTATAAACGCGCATGATGGCTTCGATATAGGCGACGAGCTCGTTCTCCGGCAGAAAGTCGCGCACGGTGACGGCGATCATCGGCGTGCGGCCCTGGCCACCGCCAACCATGACTTCCCAGCCAACTTTGCCGGCATCGTTTCTGTGCATGCGAAGGCCAATATCGTGAACCTTCACAGCGGCCCGATCATTGGGCGCGCCTGTCACCGCAATTTTGAATTTGCGTGGGAGATAGGAAAACTCGGGATGGAGCGATGACCATTGGCGCAGCAATTCGCCCACCGGCCGCGGATCAGAAATCTCATCGGCCGCCGCACCCGCCCAATGATCTGTGGTGACATTGCGGATGCAATTGCCGGAGGTTTGGATGGCATGCATTTCAACTTCGGCAAGCGCTGCCAGGATGTCAGCCGTGTCCTCCAGTTTGATCCAGTTATACTGAATGTTTTGCCGCGTGGTGAAATGGCCGTAGCCGCGGTCCCATTTCTCGGCGATGTAGGCGAGCTTGCGCATTTGCTTGGATGACAGCGTGCCATAGGGGATGGCTACGCGCAGCATGTAGGCGTGAAGCTGGAGGTAGAGGCCATTCATCAGGCGCAAGGGTCGAAATTCGTCCTCGGTCAACTCGCCCTTGAGCCGGCGATCTGCCTGGTCCCTGAATTGCGCCGTGCGTTCACGCACGAACTGGTGGTCAAATTCATCATAACGATACATGGATCAACTCTCCTGAAAGGCAAATGCGCCTGCTGTGCCTTCGGCCTGCTTGCCAAGATCGAGTCTCACCGTTGGACCCAGTGAGCGAATGCGTTCGCGCATATGAAGGGCGCGGACGCGGCCACCGATGCGCTCGGCATCAAAGAGATAGGCCCCGGTAACAATGGTTGCCTTCTCATCTTCAGCCGCCCGGGCTGACAATGCAGCTTTGGCTTGCGGTTCCAGTGCCATTGCGGCTTCATCGATTTTTTCGTTCCAAACGCCAGCGCGGGTGAGGAACACAACTTCCCCATCGCGCAACCGGTTGGCGGTCATGACCTGGCCTTTTTCCATGGTGTTCATGATGCGGCCCTCAAAATGTCTGATGCAATGTCTTCGCGGGTGGGGAAGGGTACGACATCTGCCGATGCCTTGGCATGTGACAACCCCACGTAAATAATGGCTGGGCCGGAGATACCTGCCACCTGCAGGGCTTCCCAAAGGTTGCCAATGGTGGTTGGCAACACCCGCTGGTTTGCGAGGGTGCCGTTTTCAACAACCGTTACGCTGGTTTGTGGCGCGATGCCCGCAGACAAGAGCTCGCCCGCAATTTCGCCAGCGCCATTCACGCCCATATAGATCGCAAATGCGGCGCCAGGTTTTGCAAGGGCTGACCAGTCATGCTTGGCAACACCATCTTCGGAAGCACCGGTGAGGAATGTAAACGCGCGATTCTGTCCCCGTTGGGTGAGGGGCAGGCCGATTGCGGCGGCACAGCCCAAAGCGGCGGTAATTCCCGGCACCACATCCACCGCGATGCCGTTGGCTTCAAGAGTGGCTTGCTCTTCGCCGCCGCGGCCAAACACGTAGGGGTCTCCACCCTTGAGGCGCACCACATGCTTTCCGGCGCGGGCTTCGCGAAGGAGGATGGCGTTGATTTCGGATTGCTTTGGCGATGGCTCGTAAGGTGTTTTGCCGACGCTGATG
>JANMHO010000176.1:0-2970 GCA_031375195.1 Rhodobiaceae bacterium | reverse complement strand
ACCAGGGATTCATCGAGTGACGAGTGGCCCTCGATGATCTCGCCATCAACCGGCACTTTCTCGCCGGGCCGCACCCGCAACAGATCACCCACGCCAATGAGGTCAAGGGCCACTTCTTCGTCATTGCCGCCGGCGCCAATGTGGCGCGCTGTTTTCGGAGCCAGGCCAAGAAGGGCCTTGATCGCGCCCGAGGTCTGTTCGCGCGCCCGAAGCTCAAGCACTTGCCCCAGCAAAACCAGAACCGTGATCACTGCGGCAGCTTCGAAGTAGACCGCGACCGATCCATCCATCTGCCGGAACGCGGTTGGGAAAATGTCAGGGGCAAAAGTCGCAACGACGCTATACACCCAGGCAACGCCCGTCCCCATCGCGATCAGGGTGAACATGTTGAGATTGCGCGTCAGCAGCGATCGCCAGCCGCGCACAAAAAACGGCAAGCCCGCCCAGAGCACAACCGGCGTGGCAAGCACAAGCTGCACCCAGTTGGATAACTGCTGGCCCAGAATCATGGTGAGGCCGGTCAGATGCCCGCCCATTTCCAGGGCGGCGACCGGCACCGCCAGCGCAAGTCCGGTCCAGAAGCGCCGCGTCATGTCGATAAGTTCGGGATTGGGTTTATGATCGGCGGCAACGGCGAGGGGCTCAAGCGCCATGCCGCATATCGGACAGGAGCCCGGTCCCTGTTGCCTGATCTCCGGATGCATGGGGCACGTATAAATGACACCCGCCAACGCAGGTTTTTCAGTCCTCGCGCCAATGTCGAGATACTTGCCGGGTTCCGCCTGGAATTTTGCCTTGCAGCCAGCGGAGCAGAAATAATGGGTCTGCCCGTCGTATTCCGTTTTATGCGCTGTCGTAGCGGGATCAACCGTCATGTCGCAAACCGGATCTGTTGCAGCGGCAGCAGGGCGTTGATTGTTCATGGGGGCCTCTCTCTTGCAATACTCCAACAGGGTATATCACCACTTGACAAATATACCCTGCATGGGTATACGTCAAGCATGCAATCAGAAGCAAAGGCCGCCGTCCTGAAACGGCTCAACCGCATCGAAGGACAGGTCCGGGGCCTGGTCCGCATGGTTGAGGAGGACCGTTACTGCATTGATATCGTGACCCAGGTGTCCGCTGTGCGGGCGGCGCTTCGCCGCGCCGAAGAGGAAATCCTGCGGGATCACGTGGGCCATTGCGTTGAACACGCCATCGCCAGCGGCGACAAGAAGGACCAGCGCAGGAAAATATCGGAAATCATCGATGTCCTTGGCCGCAGCGCCCGTTAGCGCCGCAGCGCCAATCGAATTCAATCCACCAAAGCCGCAGAGGAAGAAAATCATGAATGCCAAATCGAAATTCATTGTCGCTGCCATAGGCATCGTGGCGCTTGGAGCTGCCGCCTACTCACAGCTCCCGATGGGCGGCCCGCATTCCATGCAGGGCATGGGCAGTCCGGCTTCGACCGCGGCCGCCGCGTCAGAATCCACCAAAGCCTATGAACAGGCCATGGCGGGCATGATGAAGGCCATGATGGCGCCGCTCACCGGCAAGCCCGACCTCGATTTCATGCAAGGCATGATTCCCCATCATCAGGGCGCCATCGATATGGCGAAGGTGGCTTTGCAATATGGCAAGGACGCGGAAATAGATGCGCTCGCCGAAAACGTGATCAAGGCCCAGGAAACCGAGATTGCCTTTATGAAGGCGTGGCTTGGCAAGGTGAACCCGTCAGCGCTTCCTGCAGTTTCCGAATCCACCAAAGGCAATGAAGACGCCATGTCAGCCATGATGAAGAACGTGATGACGCCTTTGACCGGCGATGCCGATGTGGATTTCGCCCAAGGCATGATCCCCCATCACCAGGGCGCCATCGGCATGGCGAAAGTGGCGCTGCAGTTTGCTAAGGATCCCGAAGTGTTGAAACTGGCCCAGGCTATCGTCAGCGCCCAGGAAAGCGAAATCGCCTTCCTGACGGGCTGGCTCGCCAAGCACGGGAAATAGACCGGATTTCAGTCCTTCATGTCCACAATGGCTCGCGCCATGGTTGCAATCAGCTTGCGCTTGGTTTGGTTGTCGGCGTCGCGGAAGGCCTTGGCCAGTTGAATGCCTTCGGCGTTCATCAGGGACGACATGATGCTGTTGTCTTCGGTGGGCTCGCTGAAGCCGGTTTCGCCCTCAGGCCCCGGCAAATCCTCAAAAAACGCCTGCACCGGAACGCCTAAAATCTTTGACGCATAGTACAGCCGGCTGGCGCTGATGCGGTTTGTGCCCTTCTCGTATTTTTGCACCTGCTGAAAAGTGATGCCCAGCAATTCGCCAAGCTTCTCCTGGCTCATGCTGACAATCTGCCGCCGCATCCTGATGCGCGAGCCGACATGCACATCGATATAATTTGGGTCACGTCTTGTCATATCACCTCAAACCGCTGCCCCAGTCCGGCTGGATTTCTGGCGCAGCATGGCAGTAATTCACTGACATTGCACATTCTACCCAGGATTGCGGCCGGTTACAAATGCTAAGATTCCGCCAGCGAGCAACAGTCCAAAAATAATCATGGCGCCATATCTTGAAAAGGGGGTTGAACCTAAGTCCAGCGGCAACGGCCAGTCAATCAGGCCTTCTTGCCCCAAGGGCAGCCTGGCCAGATAGCGCCCAAGGGGATCAATGACCGCGGAAACTCCCGTATTCGCAGACCTGACCATCGGCAGCCCCTGCTCTATGGCGCGCAGTCTCGCCTGCGCCAGATGCTGGTAGGGCCCGGTGGAATGTCCAAACCAGCCGTCATTGGTCACATTGACCAGCCATTGGGCGCGCACCCCGGAATCGACAAACTGATCCGGAAATATCGCCTCATAGCAAATCGAAAAGCTCACCGGCGGCGCATGGGGTATGTCGTAGGTTGCCGGACCCTGCCCTGCCGCGAAGCTGCCCGGCACCGTCACAACCTTGCGAAACCCCAGGGGCTGCAGCAGCCATTCG
>JANMHO010000166.1:0-5399 GCA_031375195.1 Rhodobiaceae bacterium | reverse complement strand
CTGGGGCATGGGGCTCGACCGCATCGCCATGCTGAAATACGGCATTCCGGATTTGCGGGCATTCTTTGAAGCGGATTTGCGCTGGCTGCGGCACTACGGATTCAAGGCACTGCAGGTGCCTACACTGCCGGGGGGATTGTCGTAAGAATGTCAAACAACCTCTTTCAGTGGGAAGACTTAAGGTTGCTGCTAATAGGGGCTGGTAGTGCAATCCTTGCTGCGGGCATTCTTCGTATTTTATATTTATGGACTTCGGCTGGAGCCAAATTAATTTGGTCTTATGACAGCAAGTCAGTGAGTTATCAAAATAGCAAGAATGAAGAATTGAGCTGTCATTTCAACAAACTGATCGTTCAAAATGTAGGTCGTGGAACCGCGAAAAACGTTGAAATTGTATTTTCGAATGCTCCGAAGTTTTTCAAAATACAAAGAGAATTTTCTGGTTGGTTTCTATCTAACAACGTATTGATACGTGATGACACCAACTTTACAGTTACAAAGGAATCAAAAAGCAGCAAGTTGATTATCCCTGCATTGCCTGGAAAAAATCTTGTCCTCATTATCTATGGAACGGATTATTCAGATTGGGGGTCACCACAATCGGTCACAAATGAAGGTAAGGTTGCCAAGCAAATAACTAATCCGGTTTGGTTTCTGCGCGAACGAGATGTCGATTTTCGGAGCCTCAAGGCAAGTTGGGCTTATTGGCCTTCAGTTTTGGCCCTAATTTACCTTTTGTTTAATTCATTTCAGCAACTCATAAAAAGTAACCCTCAATGAAATTCACTCTCTCCTGGCTGAAGGACTATCTCGATACCAGCGCGAGCCTTGAGCAGATTGTTGATGGGCTCATTGGGGTTGGGCTTGAGGTTGAGGACGTTTCCGACAAGGCGAAGCTGCTGGCGCCGTTCAAGGTGGCTTATGTCATTGAGGCGGCGAAGCATCCCAACGCGGATAAGCTCAAACTTTGCAAAGTGGAAACGGACAGCGGAATTATTCAAGTTGTCTGCGGAGCGCCTAACGCGCGGACCGGCATGAAGGCCATTATCGCGTTGCCGGGGGCGGTGATCCCGTCGAGCGGCGAGACGCTGGAGCTTGGCAAAATCCGGGGTGAGGAAAGCCAGGGCATGATGTGCTCTGAGCGCGAATTGCTGCTGTCGGAAGAGCATGACGGCATCATTGATGTGGCAGGCGATTGGCCGGTGGGCACACCTGCGGTGAAAGCCTTGGGCCTTGATGATCCGATGATCTACATCAAGGTGACGCCGAACCGGCCAGACGCGCTGGGGATTTATGGCATCGCGCGCGATCTCGCCGCGAAAGGCCTGGGCAAGCTCAAGCCACTCAATGCCAAGCCGGTTGCCGGAACATTTGACTCACCCATCACAGTATCCCTGAAATTCGAGGGCGACAGCAAGCCCTGCCCACTGTTTGTCGGGCGCTATTTCAGAGGCGTCAAAAACGGGCCTTCGCCCGTTTGGCTGCAGAGGCAACTGAAGGCTATCGGGCTTCGCCCGATTTCAACGCTGGTTGATATCACCAACTACATCACCTTCGCCTATGGCAGGCCGTTGCATGTGTTTGATGCGGACAAGGTCAAGGGCAACATCTGCGTTCGGATGGCGCGTGACGGCGAGGAAATTCTGGCCCTTGATGGCAAGGGCTACACGCTCACATCAGCGATGACGGTGATTGCTGATGAAAATTCTGCCGAGGCTATTGCAGGGGTGATGGGTGGCATGGCCTCGGGCTGTTCCGAGACAACCACCAATGTATTTATCGAGGCGGCCTATTTCGATCCCTTGCGGACTGCCGCCACGGGACGGAAGCTTGGCATTGTCTCGGATGCGCGCTACCGTTTCGAGCGCGGTGTTGATCCGGCTTTCACGCAAACGGGCGCGGAAATCGCCAGCCAGATGATTGTTGATCTCTGCGGCGGTGCGCCATCGCATCTGGTTATTGCAGGTGAAGTTCCAAACATCGCGCGATCCTACACTTTAAGAACGACCCGGGTGAAAACTTTGATTGGTGTTGATGTTCCGCTCACCGGGCAAAAACGCATTCTCGCGGCGCTCGGATTTGGCGTCAAGGATACGGCTGACGGTTTGGAATGCTCGGCGCCATCATGGCGGCCCGACATTCACGGCGAAGCTGACCTCGTTGAAGAGGTCTGCCGCATTTATGGCCTGGACAATGTTCCGGCCGTTCCCATGGAGCGCTCGCATCCAATTGCCACTCCCGTGCTTGACACGTTACAAAAACGCATGCTGGCTGCGCGGCGCACGCTGGCTGCGCGGGGCTTCAATGAAGCGGTGACGTGGAGCTTCATTCCGGAACACCATGCCACGTTGTTTGGCGGCGGGCAGGCTGAATTGAAATTGGCCAA
The DNA here is from genome assembly GCA_031375195.1 of Rhodobiaceae bacterium. Classification (GTDB taxonomy): domain Bacteria; phylum Pseudomonadota; class Alphaproteobacteria; order Rhizobiales; family Aestuariivirgaceae; genus Aestuariivirga. The sequence goes on along the minus strand of JANMHO010000166.1, from coordinate 3,013 downwards.
TCCAATTTCGTCAGAGCTTTCCGACATGCGGCCATCGCTCATTCCCAATCTGGTGGCAGCGGCGGGCCGCAATGTGAAGCGCGGCTTTGCCGATCTGTGCTTGAGCGAAGTAGGCCACGCCTATGCGGGTGACCGCCCAGGGGATGAAACACTGCGCGCCGCCGGCATCCGCCGTGGCTCCGCCGTTTCGCGCAATTGGCAAGGGGACGCTCGCGCCGTTGACGCTTTTGACGCAAAGGCAGATGCGCTGGCTGTGCTCGAAGCCAGCGGCGCGGCGGTTGGCAGTTTGCAAATTGTGGCGGGTGCGCCCGCATGGTTTCATCCCGGCCGTTCCGGCACCATTCAAATGGGCCCGCAGAACAAACTGGCCTATTTCGGCGAGGTTCATCCCCGCGTGCTTGCCGCCATGGATGTGAAGGGCCCGCTGGTGGCTTTTGAAGTGGTGCTGAATTCCGTTCCGGTTCCCAAATCAAGAAGCGCCACGCGGGCGGCTTTGAACGCATCCGACCTCATGCCCGTATCGCGGGATTTTGCCTTTGTGGTGGATGATGGCGTTGAGGCGGACAAATTGATCAAGGCGGCCAAGGCTGCGGACAAGGTCCTGATTTCAGATGCCACGATCTTTGACGTGTTCAAGCTGGACGGCGGCAGGAAATCCTACGCGGTTGAAGTGACGCTGCAGCCAAAGGACAAGACTTTGACCGATGAGGACATTGAAGCGGTGTCGCAGAAGATCATTGCTGCCGTGCAAAAGGCAACGGGCGGGACGCTGCGGAGTTAATTCTGGGTGGTCTGGTCAAGCCCGACCACGGAGAGTATTTAAATCACACCCACTTGAAAACCACAAAGCCCCAGATCAGCGCCAGCACGAGGCCGCCCCAGAGGGGGACGCCGTAGAGGCCGAGCCAGCCGAGGAAGATAAAGCAGGTTCCAAGATGGGTGATGAAGAGTCTGTCGCCGCGCGTGGTATCGAGGGCAAAAATGCCGCGGCGCGGATTGCCGCCGGGCGAATAGTATTCCCAGATGCCCATGGCCGCAATGGAGCCGAAGATGTAGAGGAAGAACAAGGCCGTGGGCCAGGTCCAGGCCATCCATGAAATGCCCATTTCAAAGCCTCCTTACACGCGGCCCAGGGCGAAGCCCTTGGCGATATAGTTGCGAACGAAATAGACGACGATGGCGCCCGGAATGAGGGTCAAAACACCCGCTGCCGCCAGCAGGCCCAATTCATAGCCCGAGGCGCTCGAGGTTTTTGTCATGGCCGCCACGATGGGCTTGGCGGCCACGGAAGTCAGGTTCTTTGCCAGCAGCATTTCCACCCAGGAGAACATGAAACAGAAGAAGGCCGCGACGCCAATGCCGGCGGAAATTGTCGGAATGAAAATCTTCACGAAAAATTTCGGGAAGGAATAACCGTCCACATAGGCGGTCTCGTCCAGTTCCTTGGGAACGCCCGACATGAAGCCTTCGAGAATCCACACGGCCAAGGGAATGTTGAACAGCATGTGGGCGAAGGCCACGGCGAGATAGGTGTCAAAGAGGCCGACCGATGAATAGAGCTGGATGAAGGGCAGCACGAACACGGCGGGCGGCGCCATGCGGTTCGACAGGAGCCAGAAGAACAGGTGCTTGTCGCCCAGGAAGCGGTAGCGCGAGAAGGCATAGGCCGCAGGCAGCGCCAAAGCCACGGAGAGAACCGTGTTCAACGCCACATAGGAGATGGAATTCACATAGGCGCCATACCAGCTGGGATCGGTGAAGATCGTCCGGTAGCTGTCGAGGGTGAACTCGCGGGGGTAGAGCGAAAAGCTGTTCAGAATCTCGTTGGTGGTCTTGAACGACATGTTGACCAGCCAATAGATCGGCAGCATCAGGAAAATCACATAGACAATGGGAACGAGATAGCGCTTCGACATCAGTTTGCCTCGTTTCGCATCATGAGGGTGTAGAACAGCCAACTGGTGAGCAGGATGATCAGGAAGTAGACGATCGAGAACGCCGCCGCCGGCCCGAGGTCAAATCCGCCCAGCGCCTTTTGCACAAGGTCGATGGAGAGGAACTTGGTGGCGCTGCCTGGCCCGCCGCCGGTCAACACGATGACTTCCGTATAGATCATGAAACTGTCCATGAAGCGGAGCAGGATTGCGATGGTCAGCACATGCTTGAGTTTGGGCAATTGAATGTAGCGGAACACCGCCCAGGGCCTTGCGCCATCGATCTTGGCGGCCTGATAATAGGCATCGGGAATGGACACGAGGCCCGCATAGCACAGCAGCACGACAAGCGAGGTCCAATGCCAGACGTCCATGAGGACAACGGTGAACCAGGCGGCAACGGGATCGCGCGTGTAGTTGAAGGGAATGCCCAGGGCATTCACGCCCCGGCCGAGAAGGCCAATATCGGGCAGCGCCATGATGTTCCACATGGAGCCCACGACATTCCACGGCACCAGCAAGGGCAAGGCCATGAGCACGAGGCATACGGACACCCAGGGGCCTTTGCGCGGCATGCAGAGCGCGATTGCAAGGCCGAGCGGGACCTGAATGGACAATACCACAGCGGTGAAGGCAATCTGGCGCCCGAGCGAATCCCTGATCTGGTCGTTCTCCAGCAATTGCTCGAACCAGGTGGTGCCGGACCAGAAGAACTCATTGTTGCCGAAGGTTTCCTGGACCGAATAGTTCACAACCGTCATCAGCGGCACAAGCGCGTTGAAGGCAACCACCAGGAAAACGGGGAGCACCATCCACCAGGCCTTGTTGTTGAATGTCTTGTTCATCGGGCTTCTCCCGCCAGCCAGCCGTCGCTGTAGATTTGCGTATGGGCCTTGTCGAATTTCAGATGCGCCTTGCCTTCGGGGATGGCGGCACCTTCCGGCACAATCAGTTTGACGGAATTCTCGCCAAGCCTTGTGTCAACCACACGGTAACGGCCGATGTCGGAAACCTTCACAACATTCACGGGCAGGCCCTTGTCGGCAAAGGTTACAAACTCCGGCCGGACACCCAGCTCC
>JANMHO010000153.1:0-4763 GCA_031375195.1 Rhodobiaceae bacterium | reverse complement strand
TCGACGGCCTTCATCAGGCCGATATTGCCTTCCTGGATGAGATCGAGAAACTGCAGCCCGCGGTTGGTGTATTTCTTGGCGATGGAAATCACCAGGCGCAGGTTGGCCTCCACCATTTCCTTCTTGGCAACGCGCGCCTCCCGCTCGCCCTTCTGCACCATGGCGACGATCTTGCGGTATTCCGGAATCTGCAGGCCCGTGGCGGTGGCCAATTCATAAATCTCGTCGCGGATGACGCGGATTGATTCCTTCTCGTCATTGGCGAATTTCTTCCAGCCGAACTTGGTGAGGCGCGCGACGCGCTTCAGCCAATCAATATCCAGCTCTTCGCCCTGATACTCCTTCAGGAATTCAGTGCGCGGAACTTTGTAGGTTTCGGCCAGGCGCATGAGCCTGCCCTCAAGCGAATTCAAACGCTTGTTGATGTCATAAAGCTGCTCAACCAGCGCCTCGATGCGCGCGTTGTTGAGCGAAAGCGATTTGACTTCGGCGATGATGTCATCGCGGAGCTTGCGGTAACGCCGTTCCTGGCTCGGCGAAAGCTCGGTCGACTCCGCCACTTCCTGATCCTGCAGCTTGCGCAGCGACTTGTATTGCTTGGCAATCGAGTCGAAAATTTCCAGAACCTTGGGCTTCAGCTCAAGTTCCATCGCCGAGAGCGATACGCCGAGGTCATCGCCTTCATCGTCTTCATCATCTTCGATGACCGGCTTGTCGAAGTCCTCCGGGCTCAGCACATCGCCATATTCATCATCGGCTTTGCGAACGGCAGGCTGCGGCTTCGGCGGCCGCTTGAGCTCCGCCTGCTTGCGCACTTCTTCCTTCGGCGGCACATAGGGCTGGGGCGCGGCCACCGGCTGGTTGTTCTTGGCGTCGGGGCCAGCGTAGGTCGCTTCGAGATCAATGATGTCACGCAGCAGGATTTTGCCTTCGTTCAGTTCATCGCGCCAGATGATGATGGCCTGGAATGTCAGCGGGCTTTCGCAGAGCCCTGCGATCATCGCCTCGCGGCCAGCCTCGATGCGCTTGGCGATGGCGATTTCGCCCTCGCGCGACAGAAGCTCCACCTGCCCCATTTCGCGCAAATACATCCGCACCGGATCATCCGTGCGATCCGACGGAAGCTTCGCAGCCTCAACTTTTATGACGGCGGTTTCGGCGCTTTCTTCGCCCTCAACCTTGGAAACGACATTCTCCGTTTCCTCTTCGCTCTCCACAACCGTGATGCCAATGTCGGCGAGCATGGAATAAATATCCTCGATCTGGTCCGAGGTCACTTCCTCGGATGGCATCACCGAATTCAGTTCATCGAGGGTGACATACCCCCTGGCCTTCGCCGTCTTGATAAGGCGCTTGACGGCGGCATCGCTGAGATCAAGAATGGGTGAATCAGACCCCTCCGCTGGAGCATCAGCGGTATTGTCCTGGTCCTCCGCCTGGGCGGCATTCTCAGGTTCTTCCGGTTTGGTTTCACGGGTTTGGGCAGCGCGGGCCATAAATCAAATTCCTCAAAGTCGAACAGGCTGCGGATGATTCGCAACCAAACTAGGTGATTCGGGTGGAAACTAGGCTATCCGGTCTTAACCACCGTTTAACCATGCTTATCCCCAGCTCTTTAGGAAATTGCGTCGGTCACCCGGCCTGAAGCGGCGCCAAAGCCCGCAATCAGGGCTTCAGAGCCGATGGCCGAAAGAAATTGCTCGCGCAACCCCGAAAGGGCGTTAAAATTCTCCTCCGTCGGATCGGTGGTAAAAGCAGCTTCCGCCGCCTTGAGCTCCCGATCGAGCGTTACGGTTTTCCGGTGTAGGGCGAACATCTGACGCAGGCCAGTCCGGGCATCATCTTGTGCAGCCGCAGGACCCAGGAACCATTCGTTCAAACGCGTCGCCTGATTTTCAAGGCCGTCCACAACCGGACCAAAACCTCGAGACAGCAGGTGGCCCTTGAGCATCGCCATATCAAGGCTTTGTTCAAGAGCGGCGCTATTTATGATTTGTGTACGGAGGGAGTCAAGCTCCCGTGACGAGAATTCCGCTGCGGCAAACTCGTCCAAAAACTCATGCAGCAGGTCCGGATGATTGATAAAACTGAGCACAATGAGCTTTTCCCGCCGCTCCAGGGCCCGTGATGCCCCCCCAGCCGCCGCCATGGCTTTGAGTTTGGCCGAGGCCGGCTGCGGCGTTTCCCATTGTTTTTGCCCCTTTTTCCAAGGTTTTTGGGGAAAACCAGCGGTCCGCTGCCGGAAATTGCTCACCCCCCGGTTGCGCTGGAAGAGTTGATCAAAGCGCGAGGCAAGATCGGCCAGATAGTGTTTCCGCACCGTTTCATCGCCAATCTGGCTGACAAGCGCCCGCAAATCCTTTTCAAATTGTGCTTTACGCTCCGGCGTTGCCCGGTCGTTTTCCTCCAGCGCCCGCCGCCAGATCACATCAGACAAGGGTTCCGCCGCCTCAATGACAGCTTTCACCGCGTCCGGCCCATCGGATTTGAGCAGGTCATCGGGATCTTGCCCCTCCGGCAAAAGCGCAAATCGCAGCGAATGACCGGACCTCAGCAGCGGCAAAGCCATATCCAGCGCCCGGTAGGCAGCCTTGATCCCGGCGCTATCGCCATCAAAACACAGGGTCGGCTCCGCCGCCGCTTTCCACAACAGGGCGAGCTGATCTTCAGTCAGCGCCGTTCCAAGCGGTGCCACCGCATTGGGAAATCCGGCGCGGTGCATCGCGATCACGTCGATATAGCCCTCAACCGCAATGATTTGGCCACGCTCATGGGCGGGGCCCCGCGCCTTGTCGTGATTATAAAGCACCGCACCTTTGTGAAACAGCGGCGTTTCAGGTGAATTCAAGTACTTGGCCGGCACATCGGCCTTCAATGCCCTGCCCCCAAAGGCGATCACTTTGCCCCTCGGGTCACGAATGGGAAACATCAGCCGGTCGCGAAACCGGTCATAGGCCACCGGAACATCATCACCCGAAATCACCAGCCCCGCTTCAATCATCTGCTCAAGAGTGACATTCTGCGCCGCCAAATGGGTGCGCAGCGCCGAGCGGTCATCGGGCGAATAACCAATCCGGAATTCTTTCTGAATGGCAGGTGTCAGGTGGCGGTCGGCGAGATAGCCCCGGGCCCTGGCGCCTCTGGCTGCCTGCAGTTCCGCCTCAAAAAATTTCGCCGCGATTTCCATCACATCATAGAGGCTTGCGCGTACCTGCTCGCGCTCCACATCAGCCTCGGAAACGGCAGGCAGGGCAAGCCCCGCCTCCGCCGCCAGCCTCTCCACCGCCTCTGGAAACGAAGCGCCTTCTTTTTCAACGAGGAAGGTGAAGATATCGCCGGAAGCCTTGCAACCGAAACAGTGATACCGCCCTTTCCGGTCATCCACATGAAACGACGGCGACTTCTCATTGTGAAACGGGCAGCAGGCCCAATAGTCACCCTTGCCCACATTGGTCTTGCGCCGGTCCCAGGCCACACGCCTGCCCACCACGGAAGAGATCGAAACCCTGCCGCGAATGTCATCCAGAAATGAAGGTGGAAACCGCATGGCGGGAGTTCTAGCGCGGGATGAGGAAAAAGTGAAATCTCCGGGGCCGCAGCGCAAGGCGTTGCTTACAAATTTGTAATGCCGGCATTACGCACTTGTAATGAAATCACTGAAAATCTCAGACACATGTCAGGTGCACGGGCATAAATCGGGCGTTGCAGAAATCATCCCTTTGATACTGCTTCAATCTCAACATTAATAAGGAAAATCTCAATGAAATTCGTCTCTTCTCTTGTTGTCTCGAGTGTGCTGGCGCTTTCTGCTGTTGCACCAGCCTTGGCCTCGACAGCTGTCACCAAAGTTCAGGTTTCACTCGACGGCGAAGCAGGCCAGCCAATGACCGTGGCCCTTGATAAAGCAACCGTAAAAGCTGGCACGATTGAGTTTGACGTAAAGAATGTTGCCATAGCAACAGATCATGAAGTCGTGCTGGTGAAGTTGCAGAAGAAGGGCCAGCAGATTACCGCCGACGCCAAGACCCATCGCATTGATGAAGCAAAGTTCAAGACCATGGGTGAAGTAGGCGGCCTCAAACCTGACGACAGCGGAATTCTGAAAGTGAAACTTGCAGCCGGCGATTACGTGCTGCTGTGCAATCACAAGGAGCACTTCGAACTCGGCATGTCCACGCCCTTCACCGTAACGGAGTGACTTCCGTTCCATAATCCAGGCATCTAGCGAGGCGGGAAAAATCCTGCCTCGTTCCGCTTTACAGCCGCTAAAGCATGTGACAGTTTGGGTTTCTGACAACGGAGAGAAAAATGGCAATCAAGAAAATCTACACCGCAGTTGGCACCGCAGTTGGCGGGCGCGGCGGCGGCACCGCCAGAACGTCTGACGGCAATCTTGACCTCAAGATCACCAATCCCAAGGAACTGGGCGGCGATGGAACCGGCACAAACCCTGACCAGCTTTTCGCCGTGGGCTATTCCTCCTGCTATCTCGGCGCCATCAAGTTTGTGAACAGCAAGGAAAAAAAGCCCCTGGCCCTTGCCAAGGAATCATCGGTGACCGCCCACGTCAGCTTCGGCCCCCGCGCCGATAAGAAGGGCTTTGGCATCGAAGTAAAGCTGGAGGTGAAATTGCCCGGCGTCCCAAAACCCAGAGCCACGGCGCTTTACAAAAAAGCCTCGTGGTCTGCCCCTACTCGGACGCAATCCGGAAAAACGTGAAAGTCACGTCGAAGATTGTTTGATGCTCCGGACTGCCGTTCCCC
>JANMHO010000079.1:0-4672 GCA_031375195.1 Rhodobiaceae bacterium | reverse complement strand
TCAAGCGCAAGCTGAGGCGGCATTTCCAAATCGAAAATTGTCATACCTTATTGGATATGGTGTTTACGGGCTGGTCAACAGCAAACTCTAACCCAGAAATAGCCTCGCGTGCTACATGGTGCGCGGGGCGAAGTCAGCTCCCGGCCCCGAGCGGCCATTTGCGCAAATCGCGGGATTGTCCGCAATCAGGCCGCAAGCGGATTTCGCGCGGGCATTGGATTCATGGCGTTCATGACCATGAGCAGACATCACGAATTTGGCGGATCGCCGACACCAATCGCCAAGGTCCGGTCTTGCGAATGATGCCAGTTTGCGCAAGACGTGGTCTCAACAGGCCGGTCGTCCGGTAGATGTCGGATGAGTATTTTCGTTCAATTTGATTGCTGCTAGACTGCGGGCATGCCGCCCGAGACTATCGCACTAATCCAAATGCCTTATCTGCTGATCGTTGTTGTTCTTGTCAGCGGCTTTGTTGGCATAGCGCTAGGGCGGCTTTCTTCAAAAAAGCGACAGCAGGCTTGGCGGGAAAGGAACCGCTGGCGCTGGGAGAGAAATCGCGGTGAGGACAATATTGCCAACGGACCGTGGTTTCCAAAACCTGATTCAACGGCATTGAAGCTGGCTGACGCTGCTGACCAATTGCGGATTGTTATGGGCGCGAACTTCTCAATTCAACCGCTCCTCAATAAGAGCGAAGCGCGGGTCTTTAGGGAGGTTGACCGTATTGTCATTAGCTGTAATCCAGACTGGCAGGTGATGGCGCAAGTTTCGATGGGAGAGATTCTCCGTTGTCAGGACGCGAAAGCTTACGGGTGCATCAACTCGAAACGGATCGACCTACTTCTGGTGGACGGGGACTGCCATCCTCGACATGCCATCGAATATCAGGGCGGTGCGCATTATCAAGGCACGGCGGCTGCGCGCGATGCAATCAAGAAGGAGGCGCTGCGACGTGCAGGTATTGGTTATCATGAGGTGGTCGCCGGCCATACCACTCCGTCCGAGCTGAGGCGGTTGGTCGAGAAACTTGTCGATAGGCCAACGGCGATCCACTGACTCAGATTAAGTCCATGCCGCCTTGTCCCTGCAGCACCTCAAGCTGGCGCAGCCTCGTTACAATCTGCTCAGCTCCTGTCTCTTCCTGGCCATCTTCTTTCCCCTTTCCAATTCAAAAGGCCGGTCGGGTCATAAAAGATCAACTTCCGCTCCTGGCCCCGGGGCGGTCGTTTGCGCAGATCGTGGGATTGTCCGCAATCAGGCCGCAAGGGGATTTCGCGCGGGCATTGGATTCATGGCGCCCTTGGCTGGAAAGGCGGGGAAGACTCAAGTGGCAGCGCTCTTTGATTTTCCGTCAAGCGTCAAAAGCGCGCCATAAAGCTCGGGCCTGCGGTCGCGGAACACGCCCCAGGTTCTCCGCAATTCTCCCACCGCGTCCAGGTCAAAGGCCTGTAGCCGCACACCTTCCTCAACCCGGTCCATCTCCTGAACTTTCTCTCCCTGGTAATCCGCGATGAAAGACCGCCCATAGAAAATATCGGCCCGCCCATCGGGTGCTACTTCGCGCCCCACCCGGTTTGAGGCAGCCAGCGGCATGATATTGGCCGCCGCATGGCCCCACATCGTGTTTTGCCAATGGCTGCTGGAATCATAACCGGGGTTCGGCGGCTCCGAGCCAATCGCCGTTGGATAGAGCAAAATCTCCGCCCCCATCAGCGCCATGGCCCGCGCGCATTCAGGAAACCATTGATCCCAGCAAATGCCCAGACCGATTTTCCCCGCCGCCGTGTCCCAGACCTTGAAGCCCGTATCGCCCGGCGAAAAATAAAACTTCTCCTGATAGCCGCGTCCATCGGGAATATGCGTCTTGCGATAGATGCCCAAGCGCTTGCCGTCCGCGTCGGCAATCACCGTGGTGTTGTAATGCGCCTGGCCGGCGCGCTCAAAAACGCTGATCGGCAATACCACGCCCAGCTCCCTGGCAAGGGCTGCAAACCGCGCGACGGTTGGATGCTTGTCCAGCTCATGCGCCTGTTTGAAAAACCTGGTGTGCTGCTCGATGCAGAAATAATCCCCATCAAACAGTTCCTGCAGCAAAATCAGGTTGGCGCCCTGTTTGGCTGCGTCACGCGCCAATGTCTCGGCCTTGTCACAGTTTTTTTGCCAGTCATTGCCTGATGCCATTTGCGTAATGGCAACTGTCAGTTTACGCATCCAGAAATCCTTCCAGCACATTCACGGTGTTGACGCCGATGGCCTCAATGGCATAGCCGCCCTCCATCACAAACAGAGTCGGCAATTTGAGCTTGGCGATGCGCTTTCCATAATCCTTGAAATCCGCCGATTTCAGCTTGAAATAGCTGATCGGATCCTTCTCGAATGTATCAACCCCGAGCGAGACAACCAGGGCGTCCGGGCCGTGGTTCCCGATCTTCCCGCAAGCCTCGCCGAGCGCCTTGCACCAGCGTTCATAGGTGGTGCCAGCAGGCATCGGATAGTTGAAGTTGAAGCCTTCCCCCTGGCCCGCGCCAATCTCGTCGCTATATCCCAAAAAATGCGGGTAAGCCGTTTCCGGTTCCCCATGCAGCGAACAAAACAGGACATCACTGCGGTCATAAAATATATCCTGGGTGCCATTGCCATGATGAAAGTCCACATCAAGGACGGCGACGCGCGCTGCCCCCGCGTCCCGGAACGCCTGTGTGGCGATGGCCGCGTTGTTCAGGAAGCAATAGCCGCCATAAAGATCATCATGGGCGTGATGCCCCGGCGGGCGGCACAGCGCGAAGGCCGATGCAGCGCCCCCCGCGATCAGCTTCTGCGCCGTGAGCGCCACCGACGCCGAAGCCTTTGCCGCCTCCCAGGTTCCAGCCGTGATGCAGGTTTCAACCGAGTGAATGTAGTAGCCCACCTTGCCATCGATGGCCTTGGGGCAGCGCTGCTGCATGCCGCGCGCCGGAAATCCGGTTGGCAGAATCTCGCCGCGATAGCCCATGGCTGTCCATTCAGCCCAGGCATTCTCCAGGAATTTCAGGAACCCCTTGTCATGAACCCGCGCCACCGCCTTCATGTCCACCGGACTTGGCGGCGCCAGATCATCCATCTTGCGCGTCCTGAGCTCCCGCAGGATATATTCCATCCGCGATGGCCGCTCGAAGGGCGTCACAAACTCCCCGCCAAAAATCTCGCCCTGCGCGAAATGCAGGCGATGCTCATCGGTGAACACAACTTTCATGGAAATTCCTCCCTGAACCCCGCAATGTGTCAGAGATTGGAAGGCTGATCAATTGAGCTTGCTAATTCAAAACCTTGAATTCAATTTTGGCAACACCGGCGCGCACCAGCCCCACGATCCTCGCCGCTCCAAAACTCAAGTCCAGCACGCGTTTCTTGCTGAACGGGCCCCTATCATTGATGCGCACAATCACTGATTTTCCATTGCCAGGATTGGTCACCAGAACCTTCGTGCCGAACGGCAGGGTGCGGTGCGCGGCGGTCAAACCATTGGGATTATAGCGCTCGCCATTGGCTGTCCATTTGCCCATTTTATAATAGGAGGCCCAGCCGGTGCTGGACTTGGCCTGTGCCGCGCCAGCAGCCAGAAATCCAGAAAATACAATTATTAACAAACGCTTCATGATACCCCTGCAATGTTATTGCGGCGCACCATAAAGCCATTTGTGGCGGCAATGTGACGGGGCTTTGGCCTCTAAATTGCGGCTTCCACCATGATTTCCACATCAAGGCCGGGGGCCGCCAGCTTTGATTCAACCGTGGCGCGCGCTGGCGTGTTCCCTGGCGAAACCCAGGCATCCCAGGCCTCATTCATCTGCGCGAACTTTCCAATGTCGGTAAGCCAGATATTTGCCTTGAGCAGTCTGGTTTTGTCCGTTCCCGCAGCAGCAAGCGTCGCATCGATCTGGCTGAGGATGTCAGCCGTCTGCTCCTTCACCGATTTGCCAACCGTCTTGTTGGCCACGAAACCCGAGAGGTAAGCCTTGCCGCCATGAATAACCGCTTCGCTCATGCGCTTGCCGGCGCCAATTCTCGTAATGCTCATATGTCCCTCCTGTTGGTTGAGGCCGTTCTCTAGCCCTTCTTGAACACCGCTTCAATCACCGCCAGCAAAACCTTCGGCAGCACCTCAAAAGCATAGGGCGCGTGCAGCCGCTCCAGCCAGTGGTGATAATCCCGGCCCCACGGCCCTATATTCACGCAAGGATAACCCGCAGGCTCGGCCAAAGCAAAACTTGTGCCCCAGATCGGCGTATTCGCTGCAACAACTGAAAAATCACCCGCCGCTTCGCCAGCAAAACTCATGTCAGAAATACCGGCGAAATATTCCACCACGCCAAGCCCCATGGGCTTGACGGCCCCGGCGATCAGCGTCCGCAAGTTTTCATTCCTCAGGGCAACCGCCGGATAGGGAATGGAGCCGAACCCCATCACCACGGCCGGACCCGAAAGCCCCGACAACTGCCAGACATGCTGCGTCAGAAGTTTTGATCTTTCCGGCAAATCCAGATCGCCGCGCTGGGCAAGCTCCGCTGCGAAAGGCGCTGCGGCTTCACTGGAAACCCGCGCCATCAAATCCGCAAATCCCATCACCGGAATCCTGCGTTGAACCTTCACTTCAGCCCGCGCCACCGCCCGCCTGGCCAATGCCAGTGAAATC
>JANMHO010000214.1:0-5680 GCA_031375195.1 Rhodobiaceae bacterium | reverse complement strand
GCCGCCGCCGGGGCATTGGTGATGGGTGTGGCGCAACTCGTCAGTGTGATGTCGCCCTGCCCCGTTCCAACGCCGCCGCCAGAAATAATGCAGTCGGTGGTCAATTCCGAGCTGCCCTGAACCAGCACGGCGTCAGCTGCGGTGGAGTTCGCCATAACCGTGCAGCCCGTAAGCGAAAGGCCGGCGTTGCCATTGAGATAAATCGTGCTGCTGGCAGTAGGGTCAAGCGCCAGAACGCAAGCTGTTTCCGCAGTTTCAATAAGTGTCACGGCGCGCGCGCCAGCGGTGATTGGGGTATTGGTGAACACTTTCGAAAAATACCGCTGGACGGGGGTTGTCAGTTGAACTTCGACGGCTTTGACATTTCCGGAATATGCGCCCGAAGTTGGCGGGTTGAGCAGCACAAATGAACCAGGTTGATAGCCGTTTTGATTGGCGGCACTCAATCCTGCGGCATTCATGACAGTGCTGGTCGATCCTGATCGCTTTTCGATGGCGCCCGCATAGGACGCCTTGTCGGCCGCCTGTTGCAGCTCGAGATCCTTGTGATACCAATAGCCCGTTTCAACACCAAAGCCCGCTGCGCCGACCATCACGGGGAGCATGACCGCGGTGCCAATCGCTATGTTGCCCGCTTCTTTTTTGAGAAAGGATACCAATAGGTTTTTCATGCTTGTTCCCGTACTTAAAGCCACAAAAGCAGCGACAAAGAAATTCATGCCCTCTAATAAATTAAGCAGATGACTATGAAATTAAGAAAACCGCTAAATTTTGATGCAAATCCCGAAATAACCGCACAATTGAGCAGGCCCGGGCAATCTGCACAGTAGCTTGAGTGAAGTTTCTCGCGGATATTGGCCTTTGAATCCTTGGGGAATCCCTAGCCTGACAGGAGAAATGATGACGAAACAGACGGAACCCCACAGCGGCGTTCAAGGGGGAAGACGTTGGCGGAACTGGCGCAGGCCTATGATGTTCACGCCAGCCAGATCACGCGGGGGGAGGATCCAATACCAAAGGGCCCCGCTGGAGCAAGCCCTACGAGTTTGCCCGCCGTTGGACCAATCCATGGGCTTTCACGCTGCCATGCGGTATTGGGATTTGGTGGAAATGGCATAACTTTCAACATGCTCGCGGCCCAACTGGTTTTGCGGCATATACGGGGCCTCAAGGACCCCGACGCCCACCTCTTTGCGGTATAGCGGCAACGTGGAGCGGCGGAACTAAAACCGGGCTTGGCTGATTGATGCGCGGAATGCTTTGGTCAATTCGCAATAACTTCAAGAGAGCGTCGCGGAAATCCGGGCCGATGTCCTCACGCGCGAGTCCGTGAGCGACATTTGCAAGCAGGAAACCCAACTTGTCCCCGCAGTCAAAGGTTGTGCCTTCAAACTCATAGCCCCAGAATGGCTGCTCCGCCATCAACGCGATCATCGCATCGGTCAATTGGATTTCGCCCCCGGCGCCGGCTTTTGCAGCCGCGATCTTTTCAAATATCCCCGGCTGCAGAATGTATCGGCCTGCGATGATCTGATTGGACGGCGCCTGGTCGCGCGGCGGCTTTTCGATCATCTGGTTGATCATCATCACGCCATCACTGGTTCGGTCAAAACCTACCACGCCATAACGGCTCACGTCTTTCCATGGCACTTCTTCAACCGCGACAACATTGCCACCACCCTGTTGGGCATAGATATCCATCATCCTTTTGAGACAGCCGGGTTTAGCCTGCATGATCATGTCGGGCAGCAGCAATGCGAATGGCTCGTCGCCGACGATATGCCGCGCGCACCACACCGCATGGCCCAGGCCCAATGGCTCCTGCTGGCGCGTGAAACTTGTTTCACCAGCGCCCGGCAGGTCGTTTTCGAGCAGGTCAAGCGCGTGAGATTTGCCGCGCTTGCGCAACGTCGATTCAAGCTCATATTGTTTGTCGAAGTGATCTTCGATGGCGCTCTTGTTGCGTCCGGTAACGAACACAAAGTGCTCAATGCCAGCTTCGCGAGCCTCGTCCACCGCCATTTGTATCACTGGCCGGTCGACGATTGTCAGCATTTCCTTGGGAATGGCTTTGGTCGCAGGCAGGAACCTCGTGCCAAGGCCTGCGACTGGGAACACAGCTTTCCTGATCCGGCGATGCATGAGCCTCGTCCTCCCTTTTGGCACACAACGCCGCAGGCCGTGTTTGGTTCCACGGGCAGTCTTCATTCAAAGGGCGGAACTTTTGACTTTCCCCCGCATTGATCGCTAAACGCCATGAAAGGTAAAAGTGATGAGCATGATCGATCCAAAAGGTGCGCAGCCGGAAGCGCTTGCGAAACTTGCCGAAGTAGCCCGCAATCACGACGGTCAGCCAGTAAGGGATGGAGTGACAGCCGATCAGGAAACAGTGCCCATTCCCACTGATCCAAAACTTAAACAGGACGCTGCCACAAGGATTTTGCGGGAAGGCGTTACAAAACTTGACCAGGGTGCTGAAGAAGCCATAGACAAACTTCCTGACAGGATGGCTGACCGGCGGCCTGGGCAATCATGACCAAAGCTTGATCGATTACGGCAGAGGTTATCCTGCAAGCTACTGACAAAAAACATCATTCATTGTCAGGCAGTATCGTCTATAGCTTTCCATATCATGATATTGCGGCGGGGCATGATTGCCTCGCTGACATCTAAAAACACCGGGCACGTCAGACCATTCGCCTTCGATACGCAGGCAGAACTATGCCCCTGCAGAGGGCCGTCAGGCCCAAATTCAGCCCACCGAAACCAATGGCAGTGCAATTTCACGAACTCCACCAACATCTTCCAAAGCGATCAGGTGTTCGCCCGGTGAGATAATCTGGATATCCGGCGGTAGAGACACTACCTGACTTTCGCTTCGGGACAATCTGATCTCATAGCGGGTAGTGCCAAATTGCATGGATACCGTGAATTCCTGCCAATCATCGGGAACGCAGGGTTTGATGCGCAGCATATTGGCTTCACGTGTAACGCCCAGAATTGCCTCCAATCCAGCCCGGTACATCCACCCGGCCGATCCCGTGTACCAGGTCCAGCCACCGCGACCGACATGCGGTGGCAGGGAATATACGTCAGCGGCGATGACATAAGGTTCAACGCGATAGGTTTTGACACCTAATTCATCTCTCGCGTGATTGACCGGATTGAGCAGCGAGAAAAGTTCGAGGGCCCGCGTCGCCTGCCCTAACCCGGCGTGGGCAAAAATTGACCAGATAACGCCATGGGTATACTGGCCGCCATTCTCGCGTATGCCCGGTGGATAGGCTTTGACGTAGCCAGGATTCTTTGTTGACTTGTCGAAGGGTGGCGTAAACAGCAGCATGATCTTGTCTGTCGGGCGGACCAGTTGTTGATAGGACTCCGCCATTGCGGTTGCGGCGCGCTCGGGTGCCGCGCCACCTGACAGGACGGCCCACGACTGGGCAATGGCATCGATGCGGCATTCCGCGTTCTGCGCCGAGCCGAGCGGCGTGCCGTCGTCGAAAAATCCCCGGCGATACCACCGTCCATCCCACCCGTTCCGTTCCAATGCCCCATGAAGTTCAGTGACCCGCTGACGCCAAGCCGCAACGCGAACGGTGTCGCCGCGTTTATCTGCCACAGGTTCAAAGGCCTTCAAGGTCGCCAGCAGGAACCAGCCCAGCCAAACGCTTTCACCCATGCCGCCGTCACCGACCCGGTTCATTCCGTCATTCCAGTCGCCAGTGCCAATCAGTGGCAAACCGTGCGCGCCAAATGGCAGGTTGCGATCAAGGGCGCGGGCGCAATGTTCATAGAGTGTTGCGGATTCTTCGGCGAAAGATGGTTGAAAGAATGCATCGTGTTCGCCTTCCATAAGTGATTGACCTTCAAGGAATGGCACATTTTCGTCGAGGATGCTCCAGTCTGCGGTGACCTTGATGTATTCGTTGACACAGTTTGCAAGCCACACAGTGTCATCCGAGATACGGGTTCTAACCCCCATCCCGTTGGCGGGAAGCCACCAATGCTGGAAATCACCCTCAACAAATTGCCGGGCTGCCGCGCGCAAAATATGTTGCCGCGCAATGGCCGGCTGGGCAATCAGCAAGGCACAGGAATCCTGTAACTGGTCGCGGAACCCGTAGGCACCGCTTGCCTGATAGAACCCCGACCTTGCCCACATGCGGCAACTGAGGGTTTGATACAGAAGCCAGCCGTTCATCATTACGTCAAGCGAACGGTCAGGTGTCTTTACCTCAACGGCGCCAAGTGTTTTGGCCCAAAAGCCTTTGACATCGCCGAGAATGTCTTCGCAATCTGTTGTCCTGTATCGCGCAATCAGGGCTTGGGCCTCTGATGCATTTGGCGCAGCGCCAAGCACGATAACAACATCGGTCGAGCTTCCAGGTTTGAGCGTGATGGTTGTTTGCAGCGCGCAGCAAGGATCCAATCCAGCCCCGATCCGGTTCGACAGTGTCATGCCTGGGGCCAGGGCGCTTGGCGCGGCAAGGCTGCCATAAGAACCCAAAAATTCGCGCCGGTCGCCAGTCCAGCCCGTTTGAAGTCCGCCCATGTCGGCAAATCCAACCTGTTCGCCAGACTGGGTGCTCCACGGGTTGCGCGCAAACATCGCGCCCGTTGGTTCATCAATTGCCGTAATCACAAACGGTGCGGTCGCGGCGCGCGTGTTTCCCAAAATCCACTCGGCATAGAAAGTTACGGTGAGGGTTCGGGTAGACAGCGAGTCATTGGTCAAACGCAATCGTGAGAGCTTGATGGAATCCGCCAGTGGCACCAGTTGCAAAAGCTCCATGCGCAGATTGCGCACGCCACGCTCAAAGACGCTGTAGCCGAAACCATGCCGCGCGAGGTGCGTGCCTTCACCTGATTTTACCGGCGCGAGTGTCGGCGTCATCAAAAAGCCACCGATCTCATCGCGGACATAAATCGCTTCGCCCATCTGGTTGGCGACGGCGTCATTGCTCCAGGCTGTGATCTGGTTCTCACGGCTGTTTCCAAACCAGGTGTAACCAGCCCCATCGGCGGCACATTGAAATCCAAACGAGGCATTGGCAATGACGTTGATCCACGGCGCTGGAGTGGGACGGTCGGGTTCAAGAACGGTCACATACTCTGTGCCACCTGCGCCAAATCCACCGAAACCATTGAAGAATTCCAGGTCCTTCGGCTTGGCTGATGGCTGTTTTGATTTTGGCGATGGACGGATTGGATCCACGACTTGCGCGGAGGGCAGCCCGGGAGCCTCCCGCACACGGGCGAGCTGACTGGCGAGGTCGCCCCGCCGCCCGAACAGCACAACCCGGGATATGGCGGGAAGCACACGGAGGGTTTCCTGCGACAGAAGATCGGCCCTGAGGGTGAAGACCTGCCCCGTTTCACCCGGCCCGGTCGGCATGCGCGGCACGTTGATCTTGCGTACCAGCGCTTCAATTGAGCCGTGCAGGTCTTGCGCATACGATGCCATGCGATCATTGAGAATGACAAGATCCACGACAAGTCGTTTTGTTTTCCAGTATTCGAACGCGTGCAGGAGCTGGTGAACGAGCTCTATGTCCGCAATCTCATCGATGCGAACCAGGAGGATCGGGCGGTCTCCGGAAATTCCCTGGGACCAGAGCGCCGACTGCGGTCCCATGCCCTGCAGCAGGGTTTTCGCGGACGAACGCAATGTTGCATT
>JANMHO010000059.1:0-2384 GCA_031375195.1 Rhodobiaceae bacterium | reverse complement strand
TTGGGCGCATAGGCAGGCGCTATTGTGTGAAAGCTGCCGATAGTCAAATCACCCTCGACAACGTCGCTGGCATCTGTCGAGGCCCGTTCAAAATCCAGCCCGTGGTCAATCAGGTTTCGCGCCTCATTCAAGAGCCGCAAGCCCTGCGGCGAGGGCGTGACGCCTTGCGCATGGTGGCGGATGAACAGCTGCAGGCCAAGCTGCTCTTCCAGCTTTTGCAGGGAAGCCGAAAGCGACGGCTGGGCGATGCCCAAATGCTGCGCTGCCTTTGCCAGCGAGCCATGCTCGGCAATGGCGAGGGCATACTCAAGTTGGCGCAGCGTGAATTTCAACATAGATTAAAACTACTCAATAGAAAGATATTATCTATTTTTTCTAGTTTAACAGCGGTGTTATGTAAAGCCCTTCCTGGCGCAAACGGGGGTGTTCGATGATCGAGGCCGAAACCACAACTGCAAATTTCATCATGGCCATGGCTGCCGCGGCAACCGGCGTTTCGGTAATTACCACTGAAGGCTCGGCGGGCCGTTTTGGCCTCACCGTGAGTGCCATATCCTCGGTGTCTGCCGAGCCACCGATGTTGCTGGCCTGCGTCAATCGCAAAAGCCCGGCTGCCGCCGCCATCGTTGAGAATGGACGCTTTGCAGTCAACGTGTTGGGCTTCCACAATCAGGATGTGGCGGAAGTATTTTCCGGCCGCCCCAAAAATGGCAAGCCCTATGATTTTGAACGCCATGAGTGGGAAGATGGGCAAATCGGAATGCCGGTTCTGAGCGATGCCACCGCAAATTTCGAGTGCGAAATCGAATGCTCGCAGGATGCGGGTTCCCACCGCATATTCATTGGCCGCGTCATCAACGCGAGGCAGAACGCCGTTCAACCCCTGATATACTGCAATCGCGCCTTCGGTCGCGTTGCCCAGCTCTAAGGAGAAAACATGATCAGGACCGGCGAACAATACCGCGACTCGATCCGCGATGGGCGGGAAGTGTGGATCAATGGTGAGCGCGTAAAAGATGTGACCCGCCATCCCATGTTCAGGCCCGTGGTTGATATCCGCGCCCGCATTTATGACATGCAGCATGAAGCAGCGACGCAATCCGCCATGACCTATGAGGAGGGGGGCGAGCGCTTCGCCATTGGCAACCGCCTGCCGCGCGAGCAGAAGGATTGGCACGACAAGCGCGCTGCCGTTGATGCCGTCATGTATGAGGTGGGTGGCGTGGTCACCCGCATGGGCGATGAAACCGTTGGTGAAATGTGGTCGCTGTGGGATGGCAAGGATATTCTGAACGACATTGATCCGCGCTTCGCCGCCAACATCGAGCGCCACATCCACCAGTCCATAGCGTTTGATCCCTTTCATGTTTCTGCCAATACCGATCCGAAGGGCGACCGCTCCAAACCACCGCAGGACCAAGACCCGGACATGCTGGTGCATGTGGTGAAGGAGACCGATGCCGGCATTGTTATTCGCGGCGCAAAATATGAAACCGCCGCGGCTTACGCCAACCAGGCGTTCCTGAAGCCAACCATCGCAAACTGGGGGGATGCCAAACTTTCGGAATATGCTTTGGGCTGTATCGTCAACATGAACGCGCCCGGCGTGAAGCACATCTGCCGCACCGGCTTTACCGGTCGAGCGCCGGCGCGGGATTATCCGCTGTCGAACAAGTTCGATGAAGTGGATACCATCGTTATTCTCGACGATGTGCTGGTGCCGTGGGAAGATGTGCTGTTTTACCAGCACACCCGCGCCGCCGCCTTCATCCGCCAGACCCTGCATCGTTATTCCGCCTTTCCATTCGTGCAGCGGACGCTCGCCTATGCCGATTTGATCATCGGTGCGGCGCTGTGGAACGCCAAGCAGACCGGCCTCGACAAGCAGCAGGCCGTGCAGGAAAAGCTCACCGAAATCGCCGTTTGGCGCGAAGGCATCAACGCCCATCTCATAGCCTCCATTGTGATGGCGGAGAAAAGCCCCAACGGCCTGTTGATGCCGAACCAGTCGCTCTTGATGTCGGGCCGCTGCCACGCGCTCAACAATCTGCCCAAGATGATGCATCTCGCCCGCGAGCTCTGCGGCGGCCAGATTTGCGTGACACCCGATGCCGCCGCGTTCGAGCACCCTGAAACCCGCAAGTGGATGGATAAATACTACACCATCAATGCGGAATGGGTGGCCGACGACAGGCGCAAGCTTCTGGTGTTGGCCCGTGACCTGTTGAATTCCGATTATGCCGGCCACCGGCTGACCTTCCAGCTTTTCGCCCAGTCGCCGCCCTTTGCCCAGTCCGCCGCTGTCTACCGCAATTTCGATTGGAACAGCACCTTGAAATTCGCCCAAAAGGCTGGTGGGATGAGCGCCAACATCTGGGGAGCGA
>JANMHO010000040.1:0-1797 GCA_031375195.1 Rhodobiaceae bacterium | reverse complement strand
AGTAGGAAGTTGCCGCGCTCCAATGAGAAAGTGAAACCTTCGAAGGCAGATTTCAGCTTGTATGCGTGCTGGAAAGCCCAATAGCCAACTAGGTATTCGCATGCGTGAACTAGCGCAGACAATCTGTCTGGAAAAAGCATTTTTAGTTTGTCAGGTTTTATTTGATACAATTCGTCTAGAGTAATCTGTTCCGGTAACTGGCTGAGTTTGCGATTGAGTATGGAAAACGTATCTCGAAATTTATCCAGTTCCTTTGCCGACGTCAGAGACAAGGAGCCTTTTATGTTGGCGTAATCCCTTTCGATCCACTCTGGAAAGTAGAAATCTTGCGCTTCCTCAGACATTTGAGCAGTCCTTCATGAAACATCCGGTGTGTTGACCTACCACTGAAGTTTCATCCATTGGCAATTAGAGGCTTCGGCTGTTCTAAGACAAGTCAAAAAGGCGACCCAAAGTCCATCTACAACCGAAAAATCCAACTACATCATATGAAGGCAACACGCTTAATGAACGGGAAGGCGTTCATTTAATTGTTTGCCCCGACCATTAGCGTTCTCACTGCCTCAGAATTAGATTGAAAACTACTTACACTTTGGTCCATTTCCCGTTCTTGGCTGAGGATTTCACGCAAGCCTCAATGAAGGCCATCCCCGCAACGCCATCTTCAATGCCCGGAAATTGCACGTCTTTGTCCACTTTTTTACCCATCCGTTTGGCTTTGATGGCGCGCGCCACCTCGGTGTAGATATTGGCAAAACCTTCGAGATAACCCTCCGGATGCCCCGGCGGAACGCGCGTCACACGCCCCGATGCGGCATTTGAACCAGCGCCGCCCCGGGTGATCAGGCGCTTGGGTTCACCATAAGGCGTGTACCAGAGATAATTCGGATCGGCCTGTACCCATTCAATGCCGCCCTTGGTGCCATAAACCCGGATTTTCAAACCATTCTCATGACCAACCGCCACCTGGCTCGCCCACAGCATGCCCTTGGCGCCACCCTTGTAACGCAGCATGAGATGCACGTTGTCATCAACCCTGCGGCCTTTAACAAAGCTGGTGAGATCAGCCGAAAGCTCATCCTATTTGAGGCCCGATACAAAACAGCCCAACTGATAGGTGTGAGTGCCGATGTCACCAACACAACCACCCGCACCTGTTCTCTTGGGGTCTGTCCGCCAAGCCGCCTGCTTCTGTCCTGATTTTTCCAAATCCGTCGTCAGCCAGTCCTGTGGATATTCGCCCTGCACCAGCCGGATTTCGCCCAGTTCACCGGCTGCCACCATGGCGCGGGCATGCCTGATCATTGGATAGCCCGAATAATTATGGGTGAGTGCGAAAATGATTTTTGGATTCTTGGCCAGCAGTTTTTCCAGCGCCAGCGCTTCCTTGAGATTGAGCGTCATGGGCTTGTCGCAGATCACATGAATGCCAGCTTCGATGAAAGCCCTGGCGGCGGGAAAATGCATGTGGTTTGGCGTCACGATGGAAACCACCTCAATCCCGTCCCCGCGCTTGGCCTCAAGCCTGGCCATTTCGCGGAAATCCGCATAGCTCCGGTCGGGAGCCAGACCGAGCTCAATAGCCGATGCCTTGGCGCGCACTGCATCGGAAGACAAGGCACCCGCCACAAATTCGTAATGATCGTCCATGCGGGCCGCGAGGCGGTGCACGGCGCCAATGAAAGCGCCCTGTCCCCCGCCCACCATGCCAAGCCTGATGCGGCTTCCACCTCTTGCGTCGCTCCGTGCTTCAACTGTCATCGCTTATCTCCCTGTTCCCGCCTCTGCGCTTCGAGA
>JANMHO010000024.1:0-5746 GCA_031375195.1 Rhodobiaceae bacterium | reverse complement strand
CGGCTTAACAAAGAGGGAAAAACCATCGAAACCACACCCATTTCGCCCAGTCAGATCGGCGAAATCGTGGATTTGATCGCAAATGGCACGATTTCGGGCAAAATGGCCAAGGATGTCTTTGAAATCATCTGGACCGAGGGTGGTTCACCACTGAAGGTTGTGGAAGCTCGTGGCCTGAAACAGGTCACTGACATGGGCGCCATTGAGAAGGCGGTTGACGAAATTATCGCCCAAAACCCTGATAAAATCGCGGGAGTCATCGCAAAACCGTCGATGCTGGGCTGGTTTGTGGGCCAGGTGATGAAGTCCACAGGCGGCAAAGCCAACCCCCAAACCGTTAACGATTTGCTCCGTAAAAGGCTGGGAATTAACTAATTAACTCAGTAATTTAGATAATATTTCCGTTTTGGTATTTTATCCGCTATAGTCCGTGTGCAGAATTATTTTGTGATTGGGCAAGTGGGGAAGTGCAATGGCCAAGCCAGCCAAAAAAGCAGTGAAGAAAGCTGTTGCCAAAAGGAAACCGATGAAGCCCAAAAAAAAGGCTGTTTCCAAGGCCGCAACCAAGCCTTCATCCAACGGCGACAAGCAGCGTTTCACCTTGCACGGCACCATGATGTCGGGCCCCACTTACACGGTGGGCCTCATGCTTTCTCTCTGCCGCCACCCGTTTTCCTATATCCACGTAAACCTGCGCGAGGGTCAGCATAAGCAGCCGGACTATCTGGTCAAAAATCGTTACGGCCAGGTTCCAGCCCTGCGCGATGGACAGATTTTCCTCGTGCAGTCGGCCGCAATTCTTGAACATTTGGCAGAATCCCTCAAGAGGTTTGACGGCAAGACGCCAATGGAGCGCATCCGGGTCCGTGAATGGCTTTTCTGGCAGTGGGACAAGCTATCCCTGCCAGTTCTCAGGCTTCGTGCCCGCAATCGTGGCTTCCGCCAATTTGGCGATGAAGTGCGCACCATGTATGACACGGAAGCCAAGGCCGCTTTGGCTGTGCTCGAGCACGAGCTGGCCAAATCCGATTGGATTGTCGGCAAGAGACCAACCATAGCGGATATCGGAGTATTCGCAGTCGTGCGTTACACGCCGGAAGCGCTCATCGACCTGACGCCCTATCCAAATGTGGTCGCCTGGAAGAAACGAATTGAAGCTTTGCCGGGTTTTGGCACACCGGAGCAGATTCTGCCCATGGAAAGCAGGCTGCTCTAATATCGAACGAAAGCATCTCGCGTGACGGATAGAACCAGGCAGGGCGCCACCGCAGGCGCCCCCACCACGGAAGCATCGCCAAAACCGAAAAAGCGCCGCCGTGGAGTTGCTGGCTGCATTATTGGCATAGCTCTCGGACTCGCAGGCCTTGCGGGAGCAAGGCTCGCCCAGCTTTGGATTGCCTTCGATGTGTTCACCCAGTTTTCACCGCAGTTCATGTTTGTGGTCGTGGCCTTCGCAATTGGCCTGTTTTCGCCGCGCGCCAAAATACTCAGCTCCTGTATCATGCTCATTGTTCTTCTCATCGCCCAGAGCATGTGGCCCTACTACGCCAGCTCACATGTTTCAGAATTAAGCAAGGTCGCGGCGGGTGAGCGCGAACTCAAAGTCGCAAGCTTCAACGCATGGCTTGGCAACAAAGATGTGGAAGCGGTGAAGGCCGAAATCGCCAGAATAGATGCGGATGTTATCGCACTCCTGGAATTTGGCCTCAACCAGCATGTGATCTATGACCAGCTCAAATCGCAATATCCCTTCAATGCCCAATGCGCGAACGCCGATAAATGCACGTTCGGAATTCTCTCAAAATATCCACTGAGCAATGTCACCGATCAAATGGTGACGCCCGGGCCAGCCTATATGCGCGCGTCCCTTGGCCCGCAATTTGGCGACCTCACGATATTTGCTGTCCACACCAATCGCTTCCCCCAATCGCGCGCTCAACTCAATCAGGTCGTGGCCCTGGTGGCCGAACTTGAGACTGTGGCGGGGCCTCACATTGTTATGGGCGATTTCAATGCCACACCCTATTCGCGGGTGACTGAAACACTGTCTTCACAGGCAAACCTGACCCGCTTCACGAGCTTGCCCACCTGGCCCGCCCTCGTCGGGCTGCCCCAAATTGCCATAGATCATATCTTTGTCAGTTCGGGCATCAGGCAGCTGGAAAGCCAGAGCATAGGCAACCCTGCTGGCTCAGATCACTTCCCGATTTTTTTGAAAGTCGCTGTTCCGGTTGAGTGAGAAAATGGTTCCTGGTAAATGGGGCGTGAAGAAAATAGCATGAATTTATCTTGAAGAAGTCCGTAAGCTATTGAATTAACGCCATTTCCTAAAAATATTAAGGCATGTTGCCGATAGCCCGTTTGAGATTGGTTAAGCCTGCCGCTTAATCAGTCATTCGCAGTCCTCATCCAATCTCGGGTTGGAAAACAACAGGGCTGGCAGGGCTTGAAAATGGGACGGCAAACAGTAAATCAAGAACTCGAATTCTCGGTTGCAACAGCGACTGCGGAAGACCTCCTCGAAATAGGCATGAAATATTGCCTGGGCCGCGGTGTATCGCAAAACTTTGTTGAAGCGCACAAGTGGCTGAATCTGGCAGCGCTCAAAGGCAGCGTAAGCGCCAAGCAATACCGCTGCGAAATTTCAGCGGAGATGACCTCCGCCGAAATAGCCGACGCCCAGCGGCAGGCACGCGCACTGCTGACCCTGCATTAGTCGTTGAATTGCACTTCATCGACGAGCTTGGCAGCGGCCTTCTCAAACTTCGCCACGTCCGCCACGTTTATCGTATCCGGCGTGAAAGAACCCCAGGCCTGGACGATTTCTGAAGCAGGCACCGCCGGATTGGCCGGGTATTCAAAGTTGCCCTCCGCGTAAAGCTTCTGGGCTTCGTCGCTTGCCAGAAACGTCATCAGCTTGATGGCATTGTCCTTGTGCGGAGCATTTTTCGCAAGCAGCATGCCGGAAATATTGACGTGGGTTCCCATGGCTTCGGAGGAGGGGAACACAATGCGCGCCGAATTGGCCCAGTCCTTCTGGGCCGGATCCTTTTCATTGCTGAGCATGATGCCCATGTAATAGGTATTGGCGATTCCAATATCGCACTCGCCTGAAAATACGCCCTTCGCCTGCTCGCGGTCATTGCCACTGGGTTTCACCGCAAGATTTTCCTTGAGGCCCTGCAGCCAGGCCTTTGTTTCCGCTTCTCCCTTGCGCGCGATCATCGCGGCTATAAGTCCCAAATTATAGGGGTGATTGCCAGGACGGATGCAAATCCTGCCTTTCCATTTGGCGTCAGTGAGCTCTTCATAAGTGAATTTTTCCTGGGCAACACGCTGCTTCGAAACATAGAAAACCCGCGCCCGCATCGTCAGGCCAAACCATTGATTGCCGGCGTCGCGAAGGTTGGCAGGAATCTTGTCGATGATCGCCGGAGCATCCACAGCCTGCGCCAAACCCTTGTCTGCGGCGCTCACCAGGCGCCCCACATCCGCCGTCATCAACACGTCGGCCGGGCTTAAGCTTCCTTCCTGCTCAAGCCGCTCCACCAAGCCGTTCTCGGCGAAAATTGACTTCACTTCGATGCCCGTTTGCTTGGTGAATTCGGCGAACAGGGGGTTGGTCAGCTCCGGTTGGCGGTACGAATAGACATTCACCACCTCCGCTGCTTGCGCCAGAGAGGGCAGAACCAAAATTGACGCAAAGGCAAAAATGCTACGGCGTGAAAACATAATCGGAGTGTCTCCCAGGATTGACTTTCAGCATGAATAAACGTCACCAATTTGGGTGTCAAGAGAAACCTAGTAAAATAGTCGGGTATTAAAATTGCTCAACTTCGCTTGCATGATCTATCAAATCACGGCAAAAGCCACGGCCAACGGAGACGTGGCCGAGTGGCTGAAGGCAACGGTTTGCTAAATCGTCATACGTGTTAAGCGTATCGAGGGTTCGAATCCCTCCGTCTCCGCCAAAGATTTGAGTAATCTTGTTGGTTTTACGAGGTATAATTTTACACTTTTGCTGGCTGTGCTACCGGCGGCCACAGCGCTTCGCTGGCGTCGTTAAATGCATGAGCGCGCTGTCTGCATCGGTCGTTGCTCAGTTCTGAATGGGCATTTTGGAGGCCTGGGGCGGAGAGGATTTAGAGGGCAGTGAGGTAAATTGGCAAACACGCATCAACTGGAATGATTTCATTTCTGCTGCCATATCTGCGGGGCTTCGATTTCTTCGCGCGCTATGCATTGCGCTGGCGGGAAGTGACTGCCTGTTTTAGTCTCGGAGTTCTATTTGCGGGGTTTCTGTTTTTTGTAACGCCGCCATTGGCCGCCTTATTGGCGGGGTATCTGGTTTTCACGATGGCGCTGGTTGTGCTTGTCGACTACCGTCATTTCATCATTCCAGATGTGCTTTCGCTGCCTGCCATACCATTGGGGCTGGCCGCGGCCACCAGCGCGTTCCCGGAACCGGTTTTGCTCGATCATGCTTTGGCAGCCCTGGCTGCGGGTTCAAGCCTCTATGCGGTCCGGGTGGTCTACCGGAGGGTGCGGGGTATCGAGGGGTTGGGTCTGGGCGATGTCAAGCTGGCGACCGCTGCTGGCGCTTGGGTGGGCCTTGATTATCTGCCAATGACCTGCCTTCTGGCGACGTGCGCCGCCCTTTTTGCGGTTCTGGCCAGAAGCGCATTTACGCGCGCAGGCGAAACCACGATGACAACCGCGATCCCCTTTGGGAGCTTCATCGCTCCGGCGATTGTGATCATGTGGACCACGAGGCTGCTTGCCGTCTAGGCGTGGCAGAGCTTGCCGAAAGCGAAGTTTCGTGTTTGAATTGCGCGTCGGCTAACCAACGGGTGTGTCGTATCGCGCCCGCTGTTCGATAGGGAGAGTTATCATGCAATCAGATAGATTATTGAGCGTTTATTCCAGCAATATTCAGATCGCACTACGCGGCTGCGCGTTCCTGGCGAGCTTTGGATTTGCCATGACTGGCGCCGCGCAGGCCGAAGTGCTGGTCACCGGCCCAAGCCCATTCGCGGGCTGCGTTGCGGACAATGTCGCCACCCAGCCCGGAATCAATTTTCCTGAGGCTGAAGTTGAGCCATGGGTTGACGCCAATCCCGCCAATCCCGCCAATCTCATCGCCGGCTGGCAGCAGGACCGCTGGTCCGATGGCGGCTCGCGCGGCGATGTGGCGGGATATTCGTTTGATGGCGGTGCCACATGGCTCACCTCCGTGCCGCCAGGCATCACCAAATGCACCGGCGGCCCCTTCGAGCGCGCCAGCGATCCGTGGGTCACCATTTCGCCAGATGGCACGGCCTATTTCAATTCACTCCCATTCCAGAACAACGAGCAGCCCTGCAACACGGGCGGTGACAATGCCATAGTGGTCAACAAATCAACGGATGGTGGCGTTACCTGGGGGCCCCCCATCTCAATTGTGACCGACACCGACGGGCGACTGTTCAACGACAAGAACTCGATGACTGCTGATCCGACCAGCGATGCCCATGTCTATGCGGTGTGGGACAAGCTCATCGACTTCACGGTGCCGTCCTCATGCACCAGCGGCACGGCAAGGGTCGCGAATGCCAACCGCAGCGGCGATGGCGTTGCCAATGCCCGTAACCGCCTGCGTAAACTTAGGTCAGGTGGCCCGATCAATCCGGCGACGATATTCACGGGCCCCACTTTCTTCTCACGCACGACGGATGGCGGAGCGACCTGGGAACCGGAGAAGATGATC
>JANMHO010000403.1:0-1670 GCA_031375195.1 Rhodobiaceae bacterium | reverse complement strand
GCTCGTGGGGATAGTTGCAGCACTTTTCGTCATGCTGGGGCTTGCAGGAGAAGCCACGGTTTCGCGGATTCCGCCGCTCCTCCACCGCGCCGTGCTGCGCCTGCTGCGGCCTGCCGAATCCGCCGTGCGGCGACTGATTGTCATCGCGGCACGGGGCCTTGTGGTGAAGCTTGCTGCCTCGCGGCCCATGCCCGTGGGCCACATGATCGGGAAGGGCGGCGGGAATTCACGCCCCTCCTTCCAGCTGTTCGACCCACGCAAGAATTTCAAACGCCTGCACCACCGGAAATTCGCGCGGATTGTGCCGCGCATCCATTTCTTCGAATACGATCCCCGGGTGGCGGCCCTGTGGCCAGCGCCTAAGCCCGTGGTTGAACCCCCTCCGCCGCCCGATGGCCTTGTTAACGCCCAACGCCTCAGCCGCAGGCTCCAGGCGCTCAAATCCGCGCTTGACGATCTGCCGCGCCAGGCCAGGCGTCTCGTGCGTTGGCAACAGAGGCGGAAGGCATCGCCAGACCACAAGTTCCTGTCGCCGCTGCGGCCCGGCCATCCGCCGGGCTACCGCAGGAAGCCCATGCACGAAGTCGATGAAGTGCTCATCGAATGCGACGGCCTCGCCTGGGACGCGATGAAGCCAGACACCAGCTGAAGTGCCGCCCTCGCAAAGACAAAAATCATCCGTCTACGGACTAATTTGGCCCGGCTTACTTTTCCATTCCCGAAAACGGAATAGCCGTTTTCATCCCCGGCGAAGCTATGCCCAATGCTCATTGAAAGGTGAATCTTTGACTGCCCCTCGCCCCTTGTGGGAGAGGGGGAAAGGCTACAGCTCTTCGGGCCTTGGCATCGAGATGATGTTGTAGCCGGAATCGACGTAGTGGATTTCGCCGGTGACGCCGCCGGACATGGGCGACAGGAGATACACCCCGGCGCCGCCAACTTCTTCCAATGTGACTGTGCGCCGCAGGGGCGCGTGGCTGTTCTGGAAATTGAACATGGCCCTTGCATCGCCAATGCCCGCCCCTGCAAGCGTTCGCATGGGGCCAGCCGAGATGGCGTTGACGCGGATGTTTTGCGGGCCGAAATCGGCGGCGAGATATTTGACCGAAGATTCAAGCGCTGCCTTCGCCACACCCATCACATTGTAGTTCGGCATGACGCGCACCGAGCCGCCGTAGGTGAGCGTGATGATGGAGCCGCCATCGGTCATCAGCGCGGCGGCGCGCTTGGCGATTTCGGTGAAGGAGAAACACGAGATCACCATGGTCTTCACGAAATTTTCGCGCGACGTGTCAGCGTATTTGCCTTTCAATTCATTCTTGTCGGAAAAGGCAATGGCGTGAACAAGGAAATCAATCTTGCCCCAGGCTTTCCGCAATTCGGCAAAGACATTATCCACTGTGGCAATATCTTCCACATCGCAAGGCATCAGAAGATTGGAACCAACACTGTCAGCCAAGGGCTTCACCCGCTTGCCAAAGGCTTCGCCCTGATAGGTGAAGGCCAATTCCGCTCCGTGCTTGCGCAGCGCGCTCGCAATGCCCCAGGCAATCGAGTGGTCGTTGGCAACGCCCATCACAAGGCCGCGCCTGCCCTTCATCAGTCCATCCATGTGGTGATCATCCATTATAGCGTTGCAATACCAGCGTGGCGTTGGTGCCGCCAAAGCC
>JANMHO010000369.1:0-2928 GCA_031375195.1 Rhodobiaceae bacterium | reverse complement strand
GCTGGACCTGCTCCTGGCCCAGGCGTCGGCGGACTTGACCCGCGAGCGGGACACGCTGGGCGATACGGATGGTGTGATCGCGCGCCTGGTTGAGGAAGACACGACGCTTAAAGCCGCCCTCGGCAAGGATGGCGAGCTTCGCGCCGCTGCCGCCCTTGCCCTGCAAAGCGCAGCGAGCGCCCTGGCCGAGGCCCAGGAAGCCGCCGACCAGGCGGGCGCCAGACTATCGGAACTCAATGCGCGGCGCGGCGCCCTATCGCGCAGCATTGAAGAACAGAAGCAGCGCGTCGCAAGGCTTGAGCGGGACGAGGCTGAAACAAATGGCAAGCGCCAGCAGCTCTTGGCGCAAATGGGCAATGCCGGTGACGGCCCCACCCTTGCCGCCGCTGTTGAAACAGCGGTCAATGTCGTGGCTTCCAACGAGACTGCCGCCAATGAGGCGGAAGTCGCGCTGCGGTTTGCGCGCATGGTGGAAACGGAAACGCGGCAAGCCCATGACGAGGCGCGGCGGAAGGCCGACCGCCTGCAGACGGAAGTCCGTACACTGACGAATTTTCTGAAGGCCAGCAGTGATGCGCTTTGGCCATCGCTGGTTGACCAGATCAGGGTCGAGCGCGGTTTCGAAGCGGCCCTCGGCGCGGCCCTGGGCGATGACATGGACGCTTCATCGGACGAGGGAGCGCCCACCCACTGGCGCGGTCTTCCCCCCCTGGACAGCCCCTTGATGCTGCCGGGAGACGCCCAACCGCTGTCCAATTTTGTGCAGGCTCCGCAGGCCTTGACGCGCAGGCTTTCACATATTGGCGTCATTTCAAAATCATTGGGCCCAGTCCTGCAGGCGCAACTCAGGCCGGGGCAACGGCTGGTTTCGCGTGAAGGCGATGTGTGGCGCTGGGATGGCTATACATCGGCGGCGGATGCGCCAAGTGCCGCAGCCAAGCGCTTGGCTGAGCGCAACCGGCTGACGCTGCTTGAAACTGAAATGCAGGAGGCGGCACGGCTTTCAGATCAAGCGCGCGCGAAATTCGAGGCCGCCAAGAGCGCTGTTGAAACGGGTGCGCGCGGCGAACGGGAGAAGCGCGAATCATGGCGCGCCGCAACTGCCGCCGTGGAAGTCGCAAGACAGTCCCTGGCCAGGCATGAGCGGCAGGCGGCTGAGCGGCTGGCGCAAACCAGCGCCCTTGACGAGGCGTTGCGGCGGGTCGGCCAGTCACTGGAAGAAATGCGCGGGGCGTTTGCCACGGCGCAGGCCGAGATTCAGGCGATGCCCGCCGTTGACGGGTTGACGCAAGCG
Organism: Rhodobiaceae bacterium; assembly: GCA_031375195.1. Classification (GTDB taxonomy): domain Bacteria; phylum Pseudomonadota; class Alphaproteobacteria; order Rhizobiales; family Aestuariivirgaceae; genus Aestuariivirga. The sequence continues at coordinate 1,634 of JANMHO010000369.1, read as the reverse complement.
GTTGCCGCTTTGCGCGACAGCGTCAACCGCGAACGGGCCGCTTACGCGGAAGCCCGCGCCAGGCATGACGGATTGGAGCGGGAAGCCAAGGCCCGGACTGACCGCATCCAGTTCATCGAGGCAGAGGGCCGCCAATGGGGCGAGCGGGCCAAGCGCGCCGCCGCCCAGATTGAGCATTTGACCAGCCGCGTTGAGGAAACCCGCGCCAGCATCACGGAACTTGCCGGCATGCCGCAAATCCTGGCGGACAAGCGCCACCGGCTGATGGACACGCTGCAACAGGCAGAAATCGAGCGCAAGCTCGCAGCGGATGCCCTCGCTGTTGGAGAGAATGCGGTTCGCGCCGCTGACCAGATTTTGCGCGAAGCGCAGGAGTTGGCCACCACTTGGCGCGAGGACCATGCGCGCCTCGGCGCCAGGCTCGATGCGTCGCGGCAGCGCCTTGAGCGCTGTGAGCAACGCATTTCCGAATCCTTGCAATGCGCGCCCGCAGAAATCAGTGCGCAAGCGGGAATTGATCCCGGAAAAATCGAAGCCAGCGACGTGATTGAACGCAAGCTGCAGGATTTGCGCGAGGACCGCGAGCGGCTGGGCGCCGTCAATCTTCGCGCCGATGAAGAGGCGGAAGCCGTAGCCGCGCAGCTCGGCGCCCTGATCAAGGAACGCGATGATCTGGTGCAGGCCATCAACAAGCTGCGCGGCGGCATTTCCAGCCTGAACCGCGAGGGCCGCCAGCGTTTGCTTGACGCTTTCACCACGGTGAATGAGAAATTCGGCGAGTTGTTCACCACATTGTTTGGCGGCGGCAAGGCGGAATTGCAATTGATTGAGTCCGATGATCCGCTGGAGGCTGGCCTTGAGATCCTGGCCCATCCGCCGGGGAAGAAACCCACGGTGCTGTCGCTGCTGTCCGGCGGCGAGCAGACGCTCACGGCGCTCGCGCTGATATTCGCCGTGTTCCTCACCAATCCCTCGCCCATCTGCGTGCTCGACGAAGTTGACGCGCCGCTCGATGACCACAATGTGGAGCGCTTCTGCAACCTGCTCGACGCCATGCTGGAGCGCACGGAAACCCGCTTCCTCATCATCACCCACCACGAGCTCACCATGTCGCGCATGCACCGGCTTTTCGGCGTCACCATGATGGAACGCGGCGTATCACAACTGGTGTCGGTGAATTTGGCGGAAGCCGGAGCCATGGCTGAAGCCAGCTGATGAACATCGTTTTCGACATCGGCAATGTCCTCTTGCGCTGGGATCCGCGCTTTCTGTTCACGCAGTATTTTGACGACGAAGCGGAGATGGAGTGGTTCCTCGCCCATGTCTGCAATCACGAATGGAATCTCGAGCAGGACCGTGGCCGAAAGTTTTCTGATGCGGTTGTCGAGCGGGCGGCAAAGTTCCCGGGTCACGCCGAAGCGATCGCGGCTTATGACACGCGCTGGCACGAGACACTGCCCCACGCTATCGACGGGACGGTCGCAATACTGGAGGAATTGGTGGCGCGGGAAGTTCCCGTCTACGCCATCACCAACTGGAACGGCGACAAGTTCCGCGAGACGAAGGACCGGTTTGCGTTTTTGAACAGTTTCCGCGATATCATCGTTTCAGGCGATGAGAAGCTGATCAAGCCC
>JANMHO010000314.1:0-2165 GCA_031375195.1 Rhodobiaceae bacterium | reverse complement strand
CGCCATTTTTCATGAATTCAAGGGGGGCTCTTCCACCCCCGATGAAGTGGAAGGCTCGGGCGATGTGAAATATCATCTGGGGTCTTCCTCCGACCGCGTGTTTGACAACAACACGGTCCACCTTTCGCTGACCGCCAATCCATCACATCTTGAAATTGTCGATCCCGTGGTTTTGGGCAAGGCCCGCGCCAAGCAGGACCAGCGCGGCGACAAGGAGCGCACCAGCGTGCTTCCGCTGCTCATTCACGGGGATGCGGCCTTTGCCGGGCAGGGCGTTGTGGCCGAATGCTTTGGCCTGTCCGGCCTTCGCGGCCACAAGTCAGGCGGCTCCATTCATTTCATCGTCAACAACCAGATTGGCTTCACCACCAGCCCGCATTTCGCCAGATCCTCGCCCTATCCATCGGATGTGGCCAAGATGATCGAAGCGCCGATTTTCCACGCCAATGGCGACGATCCGGAGGCCGTGGTCTATGCCGCCAAGATTGCCACCGAGTTCCGCCAGAAATTCAGGAAGCCGGTTGTCATAGACATGTTCTGCTATCGCCGCTTTGGCCACAACGAGGTGGATGAACCCTTCTTCACCCAGCCCTTGATGTACAAGGCGATCTCCTCCCACCAGACCATTGTGAATATCTACTCCAAGCGCCTGATAGATGAGGGCGTGATCACGGCGGACGAATTCGAAGCAATGAAAGCCGGCTACCGCAAGAGCCTTGATGAGGATTATGCGGCATCCGAGGGCTACAAGGCCAACAAGGCCGATTGGCTCGATGGCCGCTGGGCCGGGCTGAAATCCGCCAAGGATCTGGACGATCCGCGCAAGGGCCAGACCGGTGTTGATCTGGAAAAACTCAAGGACCTTGGGCGCAAGGTTTCCAAGGTTCCAAGGACTTTCGCCGTTCACAAAACCATGCAGCGCGTGCTCGATGCCCGCCTCAGGATGATTGAAGACGGCGCAGGTCTCGACTGGTCCATGGGCGAGCATCTGGCCTTCGCGACACTTTTGGATGAGGGATTCCGTGTCCGGTTGTCCGGCCAGGATGTGCAGCGCGGCACGTTCTCCCAGCGCCATGCGGTGCTGTCCGACCAGCAGACCGGCAAGTTCTACACCCCGCTCAATCATCTGGTGAAAGACCAGCAGGTGAAAATTGAAATCATCAATTCCATGCTGTCGGAAGAAGCTATCCTTGGATTTGAGTATGGCTATTCGCTCGCCGAACCCAATACGCTGACTTTGTGGGAAGCCCAGTTTGGTGATTTCGCCAATGGCGCGCAGGTCGTGTTTGACCAGTTTGTTTCATCCGGCGAACGCAAATGGTTGCGCATGTCGGGTCTCGTGGTGCTGCTGCCCCATGGCTATGAAGGCCAGGGGCCGGAGCATTCATCGGCAAGGCTCGAGCGCTTCCTGCAGATGTGCGCCGAAGACAACATGCAGGTCGCGAACTGCACCACGCCTGCGAATTATTTCCACATCATCAGGCGGCAATTGAAGCGCGACATTCGCAAGCCCCTGATCCTGATGACGCCAAAATCCCTGCTGCGGAACAAGCGCGCCACATCGAGCCTGGCGGAGTTTGCCGAAGGCACGTCCTTCCACCGCATTCTTTGGGATGACGCTGAAATCCTGAAGGGCCAGGCGATAAAACTGGTGGCCGACGATAAGATCCGCCGCGTCGTGATGTGTTCCGGCAAGGTTTATTTCGATCTCTATGAAGAGCGTGAAAACCGCGGGATCAACGACATTTATCTCCTGCGCGTGGAACAGCTCTATCCCTGGCCCCACAAGGTCCTGATCCAGGAACTTGCGCGCTTCAGGAAGGCGGAGGTTGTCTGGTGCCAGGAGGAACCCATGAACATGGGCGCCTGGACCTATGCGCAATCCAACATCGAACGCGCCCTGGAATTCACCAAGGCAGAACATACGCGGCCCCGCTACGCGGGCCGCCATCCATCAGCTTCAACGGCCACCGGATTGATGAGCCGCCACCTCGCGGAATTGAAAGCGTTCCTCGATGTGGCACTGGGCGCCTAGAATTTAAAGGACAGGAAGAATGAACAAGGAAATTCGCGTGCCCACCCTCGGTGAATCCGTCACCGAGGCGACGATTGCAAAATGGTTCAAGAATATCGGCGATGCCATCAAGGTGGATGAGCCGATGGTC
>JANMHO010000260.1:0-6103 GCA_031375195.1 Rhodobiaceae bacterium | reverse complement strand
GATAAATTCTTCCAGGGTCTTGGCGGGCAACAAATGACCCTTGAGGTTCCCTGCGGCGGCCATGAAGGCATCGGTTTTGTCCGGTGAGCGATTGAACACGGCAATGCGATTGCCTTTTTCGGCAATGTTCAAAGCAAGATTGGAACCCATGGTGCCCAAGCCGATGAGGCCTATTTCTGCGTTCGACATTATTTGTGTTCTCTTTTCATGGCATAGTCTTTCGATAGATCTACCAGCACATTTACCGGCAACGCCACATCAAGGTGAAGGGCGTTTTCTTCGGGGCCTGGAATTTCGAGTGTCTTGAGCTGGCTGTCCAGCAGAGATGGCGGCATGAAATGGCCTTTGCGGGCTGCAATGCGTTTGGCCAGCAAATTCCTGTCACCATGCAAAAATATGAAGGAAATGGGCGTTTTGGCGGCAGTTGCCAACCTCTGGCGGTAGACCTTCTTGAGGGCCGAACAGGATGCGACAACGCCCCTGCCCTTGCCGCATTCCGCCTTCATGGCCTTGCCAATGATATCGAGCCAGGGCCAGCGGTCGTCATCATCAAGGGGAATTCCGGATGACATTTTCTTGATGTTGGCTGCCGGATGAAGCTTGTCGCCTTCGATATAGGGGCAGCCCATTTTGGCGGCCAGGCCTTCGCCCACACTGGTCTTGCCACAGCTTGTGACCCCCATGACTATAACAGCGCCATTGAACATTCCCGCTAGTTGCCACAAGATTCGGGCCAGCGCCATGGGCTTCCCCAAGGCCGGCCAGATTCAATCGCTTTCACTTTGACCGGGATTTTGTTATCGATAGGGCAACAACATAAAACAGGGGAAACGGTCATGTTCTACGGCGCTGTTGAGGGCACAGGCTTTGATCCACTTGATTCACGGTTCAACGAATGCCTAGTGGGGCATGCGCGGGTTGAACGGCTGTGGACGGGGGCCCGCTGGGCGGAAGGGCCCGCGTGGTTTGGCGCCGGACGCTATCTCATATTTTCGGATATCCCAAACAATCGCATGATCCGTTATGACGATACGGATGGCTCAGTTTCGGTATTCCGCAGTCCGTCAAACAACTCCAATGGCAATACGGTGGATGGGCAGGGGCGCCTGGTAACCTGTGAACATCACGCGCGGCGCGTGACGCGCACGGAACACAATGGAACTGTAACAGTCATTGCAGACCGCTTCGAGGGCAAGCGGTTCAATTCACCCAACGATGTGGTCGTTAAATCCGACGGCTCGATCTGGTTCACCGATCCGCCTTACGGCATTCTCATTGACTATGAAGGCGAGCAGGCGGCCAGCGAAATTGGCGGCAATCATGTTTACCGGGTGGACGCGCAAAGCGGGAAAATCACCCGTGTATGCGATGATTTCGACAAGCCCAACGGACTGGCTTTCTCGCCGGATGAAAAATATCTCTATGTCGCCGACACGGGCGCCAGCCACACCAAGAACGGCCCCAAGCACCTCCGCCGTTTTGAGGTGAGCGCGGATGGGCAGACATTAAGCAACTCGAAGGTGTTCGCTGACTGCACGGCGGGACTGTTCGATGGCTTCCGTCTGGACCGGGATGGCCGCATCTGGACCAGTGCTGCTGACGGCGTGCATTGCTATCTGCCGGACGGAACGCTGATCGGCAAAATCCGCATTCCCGAGCTGGTTTCGAATGTTGCATTCGGCGGACCGCGGCGCAACCGCCTCTTTATCTGCGGAACAACGTCGCTTTATTCCGCCTATCTTGCCATCAATGGGGCGCGGTGAGACATGTATCTCGGATTGGATTTTGGGACGTCCTCGGTCAAGGGCGTCCTGATTGACGGCAAGCAGAAGATTATCGCGACGGCAAGCGCTGGCCTGAAAGTTTCGCGGCCCCATTCGGGGTGGTCCGAGCAAAACCCGGAGGACTGGTGGAAAGCGGCAAATACCGTCGTCAAGTCGTTGGGCAAGGCGAAACCAAAAGCTGTTGCCGCTGTTGAAGGCATCGGGCTTTCCGGCCAGCAACATGGCGCAACACTTCTAGACAGGTCCGGCAAGGTTCTGCGGCCCTGCATCCTGTGGAACGATGCGCGCTCATTTGAAGAGTGCAAGGAAATTCTGGCGTGTGAACCCCGCGCCTTGGAAATTGCGGGCAACATTCCACTGGCAGGTTACACCGCTCCCAAACTCATGTGGGTCAAGAAGCATGAGCCGCGAATATTTGATGCGGTGGCAACGGTCTTGTTGCCGAAGGATTATATCCGTTACCGGATGACAGGTGAGTTTGCTTCCGATATGTCAGACTCTTCCGGCACCTATTGGCTGGATGTCGCGAAACGTCAGTGGTCGGATGAATTGCTGCATGCGACCGGCATGCGGCGCGACCAGATGCCGAATTTGTTTGAAGGCACTGATGCGACAGGCAGACTTACATCAGGTGTTGCCAGGGCCTGGGGCATGCCCAAACTGCCAGTGGTGGCTGGCGGCGGTGGCGACAACGCAGCTTCGGCTTGCGGCATAGGCGCGGTGCATGATGGCGCGGCCTTTGTTTCACTGGGCACATCGGGCGTGCTGTTTGTATCCAACGACAAATACAGCCCCAATGCAGCGAAGGCCGTGCATGCGTTTTGCCACGCGGTTCCCGGCACGTGGCACCAGATGGGGGTCATTCTATCCGCCACCGCCAGTTTGGAATGGCTGGCGGGTGTGTTGAAAACGCCGGCGCCGCAACTTACCAAGGCGCTCGGCTCTAAACTTGCTGGCCCCTCATCCGCACTGTTCCTGCCCTATCTTTCGGGCGAGCGGACGCCTGTGGGTGACGCGCAGGCGCGGGGCCTGATGATGGGGCTTGGCCATGAGACAGATCGCAAGGTGATGACCCACGCGGTGCTTGACGGCGTGGCCTTTGCGTTGCGCGACAGCCTTGAAGCGCTCAAGGCCGCTGGCACCGACGTTAAACGCGTGATGGCCGTGGGTGGCGGCACCAAATCCGAACTGTGGCTCAAGATCATTGCGACAGCGTTGGGTGTTCCGGTTGACTTGCCAGCGGCTGGCGATGTGGGAGGCGCTTTTGGCGCTGCCCGCATGGGGCTGATGGCGGCGACGGGCGCTTCCTACAAATCCGTTTGCGCCGCCCCCAAAATCGCCAAGACCATTCTACCGGAGAAAAATGCGAAGGCCGCCTATGAGGCCGCCTACGGACGCTACACACAAATCTATCCCGCCATCAAGGAGATCAGACTCTGATGAATTTCTATGCAACCAAAGACCCCATCAAATACGAGGGGCCAAGCTCGACAAATGCGCTGGCCTACCGCTGGTACAATCCAACACAAAAGGTCATGGGCAAAACCATGGCGGAGCATTTGCGCTTTGCCGTGTGCTATTGGCACACGCTTTGCTGGCCGGGCACGGACCCCTTCGGCGGCGAAACCTTCAACCGCCAATGGCACCACGCGGCAGATCCCATGGAAGCGGCCCGCATGAAGGCAGACGTGATGTTTGAAACATTGCGGCTGCTCGGCGTTGATTATTTCACTTTTCATGATCTCGACATTGCGCCGGAAGGGAATTCACTCAAAGAGTTCAATTCGAATGTGACCGCCATCGCCAATATCTTCGAGAGCAAGATGGCGAAGTCCGGCAAGAAGCTTTTGTGGGGCACGGCCAACATGTTTTCCAACCGCCGTTTCATGGCGGGGGCCGCCACCAATCCTGATGCCGATGTGTTTGCCTATTGCGCCGCGCAGGTGAAGCACTGCCTCGATGTGACCCATGGATTGGGTGGCGAGAACTACGTGATGTGGGGCGGGCGCGAAGGTTATGAAACGCTGCTCAACACCAATATCGGACAGGAATTGAAACAGGCAGGGCGGTTCCTATCACTGGTGGTTGAGTACAAGCACAAGATTGGATTCAAGGGGCCCATCCTTATAGAACCCAAGCCGAAAGAACCCACCAAGCATCAGTATGATTATGATACGGCCTCCATCTACGGGTTGCTCAAATCCTATGGGCTGGAAAATGATGTGAAGCTTAACCTTGAGCAGAACCATGCCATTTTGGCTGGCCACACGTTTGAGCATGAAATTGCATTGGCTTCGGCGCTGGGAATTTTTGGATCGCTCGACATCAATCGCGGCGATTATTTGCTGGGCTGGGATACTGATCAGTTCGCGATGAACATTCCCGAGGTGGCGCTCACCATGTATGAAATTCTGAAAGCGGGTGGCTTCACCACAGGCGGCATGAATTTCGATGCCAAGATCAGGCGGCAGTCCATTGACCCGGATGACCTTCTGCATGCCCATGTGGGCTCCATGGACGCTAGCGCGCGCGGGCTTCTGATTGCGGCCAAAATGATCGAGGATGGCAAGATTTCAAAGGCGGTGGACGCGCGTTACGCCAAGTGGAACGAGCCGCAAAACAGGGCGATGCTGGCGGGGAAAGAGAGCCTTGACGAAATCGCGACCCGTGTCCACAAATCGGGCCTGGAACCACAGCCCAAATCCGGCCGGCAGGAATACCTGGAGTCGATGCTCAACACTTATATTTGACAAGAATCTCCCTCCCCCTTGTGGGGAGGGAACACGGGTGGGGGTCGCTCCGTCAGCGCCACCACCAGACCCCTACACCACCCCACAGGGGGAGGAAAACAGTTCTGAGGAGCACAGGTATGGCTACAAACATAAAAGGCCCGGCAATTTTTCTGGCGCAGTTTGCCGGAGATGCAGCACCGTTCAATTCATGGGACGCAATTACCAAATGGGCAGGATCTCTCGGCTACAAGGGCGTACAAATTCCGACCTGGGATGGACGCCTGTTCGATCCCAAGAAAGCCGCCGAATCACAAACATATTGCGACGAGTTGAAGGGCGTGGCCAAAAACAACGGTGTCGAGATCACGGAGCTTGCGTCGCATATCATGGGCCACATGGTGGCAGTCAACCCGGCCTATGATGAAGCTTTCGATGCTATCGCTCCAATGAATTTGCGTGGCAAGCCAAAAGAGCGGCAGGCTTGGGCAGTTGAGCATATGATGCAAGTTGCCAAGGCTTCGCGCAAACTCGGCCTTGAGGCCAGTGTCACCTTTTCCGGGTCACTTGCGTGGCCCTATGTATATCCATATCCGCAAAGGCCAGCGGGACTGGTCGAGACAGCTTTCACCGAACTGGCCAAGCGCTGGAAGCCCATTCTCGATGCCTATGACGAGGTTGGTGTTGACGTAGGCTATGAAATCCATCCCGGCGAGGATGTTTTTGATGGCGCGACCTTTGAAATGTTCCTTGATGCTCTCAAGGGCCACAAGCGCTGCCAGATCAACTATGACCCCTCGCATTTCGTGCTGCAGCACCTCGATTATCTCGAATTCATCGACATTTATCACGAACGCATATGCGCCTTCCATGTGAAGGATGCCGAACTCAACCCCACGGGCCGCCAAGGAGTCTATTCGGGCTACCAGTCTTGGACCAATCGTGCCGGCCGTTTCCGGTCGCTTGGCGATGGCCAAGTGGATTTCTCGGCCATCTTCTCGAAACTCGCCGCCTACAATTATGATTCCTGGGCAGTGCTGGAATGGGAGTGCTGCTTGAAACATCCCGAAGAGGGCGCAGCGGAAGGTGCGCCGTTTATCGACAGCCATATCATCCGCGTAACCGAAAAAGTCTTTGACGACTATGTAAGCGGCAAAACAGACGAAGCACAGATCAAGCGACTATTGGGGATATGATGTTCTCGCGCCTCGTCCCGAGGCGCGGAGCAAGGTCTCGAAGCGCAGAGGCGGGAACAGGGAGATAAGCGATGACAGTTGAAGCACGGAGCGACGCAAGAGGTGGAAGCCGCATCAGGCTTGGCATGGTAGGGGGTGGACAGGGCGCTTTCATTGGCGCCATCCATCGCCTCGCGGCCCGCATGGACGATCATTACGAATTTGTGGCGGGTGCCTTGTCTTCCGATGCAGCGCGCGCCAAGGCATCGGCTGTTGAACTCGGTCTGGCTCCCGACCGGAGCTATGCGGATTTCCGCGAAATGGCCAGGCTTGAGTCCAAGCGCGGGGACGGGATTGAAGCTGTCGCCATCGTGACGCCAAACCACATGCATTTTCCCGCCGCCAAGGCTTTCAT
>JANMHO010000257.1:0-4738 GCA_031375195.1 Rhodobiaceae bacterium | reverse complement strand
ATCGAGAACATGTTTGGCAAACTCAAGGACTGGCGGCGCGTCTCAACACGTTATGACCGATGCGCCCACACCTTCTTCTCCGCAATCTGTATCGCAGCTGCCTTCATCTTCTATCTCAATCAATGAGTCCTGAGCCTAGGTATCTTGCTGATGTTGACGACTCGTCTAACAAGACTGTCTTCAAAATCCGACTCAACGAGTATGACAAGGATTTTTTCCAACGTAGGATACTGGAAGAGAACGCTGCTCAAGCTCATCAGCCAGAGCCTACTCACGCTTCGCATGGACTAATAATCGCTGCACGCGATTTTTTTGTGGGCAAGTTTGGTCAAAAGTTTTTAGAACTAGGAAACCCCAAAGTTGCTCACGAGTGGGCACTGCAAATCCAAAGTACCTTGGTCCATCATGTATCGTTGGTTGCGATTTCTTCTACTGACGAGGACAGTGCGGCTGAGGTCTTTGAAACGCTTAATGATAGAGGTATAGGACTTTCCACTCCCGATCTCCTCAGGAATTTCGTTATGAGAAGATCCGTACCTAGCCAGCGCGAAGAGATAGTTGCTCTGTGGTCAGAGGTTTTCGAATTTGAGTCGGATTCTGAAATCAAGGCATTTCTCAGACATTTTTGGACATCAAACTATGGAGACGTCAAAACGCAGCGACTTTATCGAGAAATTCGCGATCATATTGAAGCGTCCAATACTGATAGCCTGCTATTTTCTCGCGAACTGAATGAAGCCTCAAAGACCTACAAGCGGATAGTTGAAGCGGTAGATGACGATGACGATGACGATTTCGAGGCCATACTCAAGGACATTAAGGAGTTGGGAGCCACGGTGTTATATCCTGTTGCTCTGGCAACTATCCAAGTTAATCAGCCCGCAGATAGAGTTAAGCTAATGCAATTGGCCGTAAATGCATATGTGCGGCATACTGTAATTGGGCAGATGGAAGGCAGCAAGATAGAGTCGTTGCTCTTCAGGATATCTGCAAAACTTCGAAAAAACTCCTCAATTGAAGAACCAATGGCGGAACTATCAAAATTCTCACCCTCGGATGAGGATTTCAAGAAATCCATAGCGCGAGCAATTGTAAACAGAGCGGCAACTCAGAGATATTTGCTCAGGAAGATTGAATTATATATGCGTGGTACGAGCGAACTCATTTTGAACACATCTAAAAGAGTTCATGTTGAACACATCTATTCACAGAAGCCACTGGACGGACAGAAGTGGGACAACCACAATTCCTTGATTAATCGCCTTGGCAACCTAAGTCTGTTTGATGGCCCAATGAACTCGGCGATGAAAAACGCTCAATTCAAAGACAAGCTGCCATTCTATGAAAAATCGGAGATTGTAATTACGAAAGCGCTTACCGCCTTAAGCGATTGGAATGCCGATTCAATTGCAAACCGGCAAATTGAATTCTCAAAGCTGGCGGCGGATATTTGGTCTACTTAGGTTTAGCGACGATGATCGGTGTTCAAGCATCATCAGGCTTGGCCCCGTGATCTTACACAACAAGCTCCATGCTTGAGCCGAGGTGCTTGTTTTTGAATTTCATGCCTCCCCCTTTTTGTCATTGCCGGGCTTGTCCCGGCAACCCATGGTGCCATATGCTCATCATTTGGAGAAGCAGACAAATGGGTCCCCGCAACAAGTGCGGGGATGACAGATTGAGGGCGTTATACCGCTTGCTTTTCTTAACCGAGGAACGCTTGCTTGTTCTTGGCAAGCCAACTGGTGAACGGGGTGTTGTCGTTGCTGGTGAGTTTCTTGTAGTCGCCTGTCACGTCGGCCACGCGGCCGGCTGCGGTGTTGGTGTCGAAGGAAGCGAAGACGCGGGCAATCGCTTCCGGCATGCCGGAGCCGACCAGGCCTTGAACGAGACCATCAAGCGGAACCTGCACGACCGAAATGGGCTTGCCAACCGCATCGCTCACCAGCTTGGCGATTTCTGCGGTGGTGCGCGCTTCCGCGCCGGACAGGGTATAGGTCTTCTTGCCCGTCTCGTTCGAGGCCAAAGCAGCGGCGGCGGCCTTGGCCAAATCCTCGCGGGCGATATGGGCGATCTTGCCATCGCCTGCGGCGGTGTACCAGGTGCCGGACTTGATGGCGTGGGGCAGGGAATAGAACAGGTTCTCGAAATACCAGTGGTTGCGCAAAACCGTCCAGCCCGCGAGCTTGCTTGCGGCGAGCGCCTTTTCGGTTCTCTCGTGATCGGGAGCTAGCAGCAGAGGTGAATTTTCCGGGTTTGGCATGGAGGTATAAATGATGTGGGCAACGCCTGCCTTTTCGGCGGCGGCAATGGCATTGCTGTGATGCTCAAGCCTGCGGCCGGGGCGGTCAATCGCATCGGTGCTGATGAGCAGGAGGCGGGTGGCGCCCTTGAAGGCTTCCGCGAGGTTGGCGGTGTTTTCAAAATCGGCGGTGCGAACGACAACGCCCTTGGCGGCAAGGTTTGTGAGTTTTTCGGGATTGCGGGTGGTGGCGATAATCTGTTTGGCTGGAATCTTGTGGGTTTCCAGCAGGTTGCTGATAACGAGCTGGCCGAGATGGCCGGAAGCGCCGGTGACAAGATACATGGGAATTTCCTTTCTTGTGTTAGTCTCTAATTGAGAGTAAGTCTCAAATAAAGTATTTTAAATGGGACGCAAGACGGCACTTTTGGCGCCCCTGGTTACACAGAAGGAACTACCTCCATGACCGCAGCTATCGCTCTTCAACTTTCCAACCGCCTTGATCCCGTCCTTACGGCGGCTTGCCCGGTACGTGACGTGCTCGACCGCATCGGTGACAAATGGAGCGTGCTGATTGTCGGGCATTTGAAGGACGGCCCTGTCCGGTTCGGCGCATTGCGCCGTCGGATCGGCGATATTTCCCAGCGCATGCTGACTGAAACGCTGCGCCATTTGCAGCGCGACGGGCTGATCTCCCGGAAAGTTTATCCAACGGTGCCGCCGAGCGTGGAATATGGCTTGACGGATTTGGGCCGTTCGCTTCTGGTTCCCCTGGACCAGCTTGTCGAATGGTCGGCGCAGAATCATGAAGTGGTGAGGGCGGCGCGAAAGGATTTCGATCAAGCAGCGTAGGGAGAAAGCCGGGTGCCGGGGGCAAGTCCGCTGTTGTTGAAGGTCACATATGGATGAATCACAATGCGATATATTTTTGGGTTAGTTGGTTTAATATTCATGCTCATGCTGGCGGGAAGTCTGGCTCACGCGCAGGTGCCGCCGACGGCTGCGGAAATTAGCCAATACGCCGGATTGCACCAGGCGGCGGCGAACGGGGATGTAGAGGCAATCGCTGCGCTTCTGGCCAAGGGAGAGAATCCAGACCCGCGTGATGCCTATCAGCGCACGCCCTTGCATGTGGCGGCCTATCTTGGGCGGCATGAGGCCATGCGGGCGCTGGTCAAGGCTGGTGCTGACCCCAATGCGCTGGAGCATCAGGCTTATGACATTGTGACGATCGCATCGGTCGCCGGTGATGTGCCCACCCTGAAGGTGGCGCTGGAGATCGGCGGGAAAGCCACAAATGTCACCAGTCCGTATGAGGGCACCGCTCTGATTGCGTCGGCCCATCTTGGCCACGACGAGGTTGTTGCGGAACTGATCAAGGCGGGAGCGCCGCTTGACCATGTGAACAATCTTGGCTGGACGGCGCTCATCGAAGCTGTGATCCTGGGCGATGGCGGCCCGCGCCATGTGAATGTTGTGAAGGCGCTTGTAGAGGCGGGGGCCGATGTGACCATCGCAGACAGATCCGGCGTGACACCGCTGGACCACGCCAGGCAACGTGGCTATACGGCGATGGCGGAAATTATTGGTGGGGCCAAATGACACTCGAAAGCGATATCGCGCAGATCAAAACCCAGGAAGAAAAACTGCGGTTTGCGAAGTTTGACGAGGCGGATGCCTGGGCTTTAGGGTCGCTGATCCGCGAGATGTCAGCTTCGCGAAAATTGCCGATGGTGGTGGATATCCGCGTGGCCGGGCGGTCGCTGTTTTTTGCAGCCCATCCGGGCGCCAGTCCCGACAACGCGGAATGGGCGAGGCGCAAGATCAACACTGTCATGCGCTATCACAAATCCACTTACAGGATAAGCCGCGAGATAACTTTGAGCGGCCAGAAGCTGGATGAATCGCGCGGTGTGTCGCCAATCGACATCGCAGCCGCTGGCGGTGGATTTCCGGTTCACATCATTGGAACGGGTGTTGTTGGGGCCATGGCGGTTTCCGGCATTCCCCAGCGCGAAGATCATAATCTGGCGGTGGAAGCCTTGTGCCAGTTTCTTGGAATTGATCCTGCCGGAATTGCGCTGGGTTCTGAGTCCGCCTGATGGAATTTGACATCTTGTTCTGGGCGCTGGCCTCGCTGGCCGCCCTGTTTGTGGGAGCCTCGAAAGGCGGCTTGCCAATGATTGGGGTGCTGGCCGTGCCGATCATGGCGCTGGCCATTTCGCCGGTCGTGGCGGCGGGCCTCTTGCTTCCAATTTATATCGTCAGTGATGTCTACGGCTTGTGGCTTTACCGCAAGTCCTATGACCTCCGGAACATCAAGATCATTTTGCCAGCAGCGACGATCGGCATCGGCATCGGCTGGGCTGCGGCTTCGATCACGAGCGCCATTCAGGTGAAGCTGCTTGTTGGCATTATCGGGCTTTCCTATTGCATTGAAGCCATATTGAATTTTCATCGCAATTTGCCGCCACGGCCTGCGGATGTGCCGCGCGG
>JANMHO010000233.1:0-6997 GCA_031375195.1 Rhodobiaceae bacterium | reverse complement strand
TATACAACTTCGAGTTCCAGCCTGCAGAAGAAGCTGGGTGTGAACTAAGCTGGTTTCCTGCGGCGCAAGGTCTTGCGCTGCTGACGGAGGGCTTCTTTGCGGTTGGTCCGCCCCAGCAATTTGCGGAACGCATCGCGGCGTTCGTGCACTGAGGCTATGGCCAGCCCCATGGCGACGCCTGCTTCGACCAGCAGGGCTTCGCCGAGCTGCAGGCTTGATTCAATAGTTTCGGGAACGGCTTCCGTCGCCCCGTCGGCGTAGAGTTGCATGGCATGACGCTCGTCTCTTGCCCGGGCAATTATCTTCAAGTCTGCCCGTTCGCCCCTGGCGGTCTTCACAACGTCGTCAACGCGAATTGCATTGTCCATGGTGACGGCAATTGCTGGCGCGTTTGAAAGTCCGCACTTCTTCAGGAACTCTGGATTGGACGCATCACCATAGTAAATCGGATACCCTGCCTTGTGTTCCCGCGCGACAACGGCTGCGTCAGAGTCAATCGCGATGTAGGCAATCTTGTGCTCGTCCAGCATGGAGCCAATCAGATGACCAACCCGGCCAAATCCGGCAATAATCACGCGGGGCTGATCATTGGTGGGCGGTGCGGCCAAGCCTTCATGCAATATTGACGGGACGCGTTTGCTTTTTTTGATCAGCTGTTTGCTAACAGCTGAAAGCAATGGAATGACAGCCATTGTCAGGATTACAGTGAGCAGCATTTGGCTGAAAAGGGTTTGATTGATGATCGTCAGTGCCGCAGCAGAACTCAGGATTACGAAAGCGAATTCTCCGCCGGGGCCAAGCAGCAGGGAACTTTCCAACGCGGCGGCATGGTTGACCTTCATCAGGCGGGCAAGGCAATAAATAATCGTCGATTTCAAAAGCACGAGAATCACCGCGACGGCCAGAATCTGAAACGGGGACACGATGAACCCACTGAGGTCAATGCCCAATCCAACGACCATGAAAAAAGTGCCGAGCAGCAATCCCTTGAATGGCTCAAGGATGGACTCAATGGCCTTGCGATATTCAGTCTCAGCGAGCGTGAGGCCTGCGATAAATGCGCCGAGCGCCATGGAGAGGCCGGCGATATTGGCCAGCACACCGGTGCCAACGGCGATCAACAATACTGCCGCCATGAAAAGGTCGGAGCTGTCGGTTCCAGCGACCAGCCGCAAAATTGGGCGAAGCGCAAAACGGCCCACACCGATAATGAGAACGATGGCCAGACCAGCCTGCGCCAGCGCCATAGCCACGCCTTCAAGAATAGGGCCTGAGCTTTCACGCCCCAGTATATTGACCGTGATCAGGATGGGAATTACGGCCAGATCCTGAAACAGCAGGATGGCAAAACTTGTCCTCCCCGATTGCGAACCCAAGCGTTTTTCATCGGAATAGAGCTGAATGACGATTGCGGTGGAAGAGAGCGAGAGCGCCATGCCGATGACAATTGATTGGGCCCAGCTAAAACCGAAAGCGCTGGAAGCCAGCGTGAAGATCAGGGTCGTCACGGCAACCTGCAAGCCGCCCAACCCGAACACCAGCCGCTTCATTGTCAGCAGCCGTTCGGGTGAAAGCTCCAGGCCGATCAGGAAAAGCAGGAAGACGACACCCAATTCGCCCAGCCGGGAGATTTCCTCACCATGGGAAATGACAAGCAGGTCAAGGATTGGAAAATAGCCCGAAAGTGCGCCCAACACATCGGGGCTGAGCAGGAAGCCAACCAGCAGGAAACCCAGAATGGAGTTCAGGCCCATGCGAACCAACAGGGGCACGACCAGTCCGGCTGCCGCCAGAATAATCAGAAACTCCTTGTAATGGGCCAAGCCGGTTGATTCCATGGACCTCTCGCGCGGTTTTTGACATAGTGATGCATGTGAACAGGTTTTGAAAGTTCAATTTGGCGGGAGGCGGTTTCATGACTGGCGGCAAGCAACGGGCGCGGAAACTCGGCCTGCCGTTTCCTGGCCAGCCCGGCCCTCACAATGCCATCACAGATGTGGCTGGTGTTGAAGTCGGCACGGTTACATTGATCAGTGGAGAGGGGCCGCTGGTGGTTGGACAAGGACCGGTTCGCACTGGCGTTACGGCAATTTTACCGCGTGGGCGGGCCAGGGCTCACATCCCTTGTGCGGCGGGCTATTATTCACTCAATGGCAATGGCGAGATGACAGGTCTTGTGTGGATCGAGGAAGCAGGCGAACTGCAGACACCCATCACGATTACCAACACGCATTCATGTGGGGTAGCGCGCGACGCAACCATTCGCTGGATGGTGGCCAATAAGATTGGCACGGGTCAGGACTGGGGGCTGCCGGTTGCGGCCGAAACCTATGATGGTGACCTCAACGACATCAACGGATTTCATGTCACTGCCAGGCATGCGATGGCAGCCCTTGATGCGGCGCGCGGTGGCGCTGTCGAGCTTGGCAGTGTCGGCGGCGGAACTGGCATGATCTGTTATGACTTCAAGGCTGGCAATGGCTCGTCGTCCAGGCGCGTATTGATAGACGGCACTCACTACACGGTTGGGGTTTTTCTTCAGGCAAATTTCGGGGCGCGTGAGCAGATGACGGTGCTCGGCGTTCCGGTAGGTCTACACCTCACGGAAAACAAATTGCGCGGCAAGGACCAGGGCTCAGTCATAGCAGTGGTGGCCACCGATGCACCGCTGCAACCGCATCAGCTGAAGCGATTGGCGCGGCGCGTTCCCATGGGATTGGCCCGCACAGGGACCGTTGGCAACAATGGATCAGGCGATATTTTCCTGGCTTTCTCGATCGCCAATGAGCAATCCTATGAAAATGGCGCGGCAAAAATTTGCACCGCTTTGTTCTTGCGAAACAACGCCTTGGACCCGATTTTTAATGCCGTGGTTGAAGCTGTGGAGGAAGCTGTGATAGACTCGATGCTGTGCAGTGAAACCATGGTGGGTCGTGATGGCAACGCATCGGTTGGCTTGCCTGTGGATCAGCTGATGAGCCTGATGAAGACTTACAACCGCATCTAAAGTTTGTTGAGGGGCACCTTGAGGAACACATTGACCTGAATTGACGGGATTATGAGTTTGGGGACGCATAACGTGGCTTCCCGTTGGGTTCGCATTTTCACGAATTCATCTTCGCTGATGCCGATGTGGGCGTGGACATTGCCTTCCTGCTCGGTGGCAACGGTTGTTTCCCAGGCATATGCTTCGCGGCCCGCCGCTGGATCACAACCGAGGACTGAATCGATAACAGCACAGGATTTCGTCGTTTCATCCAGCATGAGACAGCTGACCGCATTTGTCGGCTCGTCAAAGAGCTGTGGCTTTGGATTGGGCGACTGTGCCGTGTCAAGCGTCGGCTGGCTTGGCCCGCAGAAACAATTGCCGCGTGGCAATCATGCCCAGTGCCATTGCAGCAACGAACATCATGCTTTCGATTCTTCCAAAAACAAGGCTTGCCACCGCAGGGCCGGGGCAGAAGCCGGTCATTCCCCAGCCCAAGCCAAACAAAGCGGCACCACCTAACAGTTTGGCGTCAATGAGCTGGCTTTGCGGCAGCTCGAATTTGGCCGTAAACAGCGGGGCGGGTCTTTTGAAAACGATCCTGTAGCCCACAAACGTGACCATAAGACCGGCCCCCATCACATATATGAGGGTTGGATCCCATTGGCCAAAGAGATCCATGAAGTTCAGGACTTTCATTGGGTTCACCATGCCGGAAATCGTGACACCTGCGCCAAACAACACACCGGAAATCAAGATCGCAAGTCTTGCCATGCTATGCTCCCAGCACGTGGCGGGCAACAAACACCGTCACGATGGCAATGGCCATGAAAATGATGGTGGCCACCAGTGACCGGGGCGAAAGCCTCGACAGGCCGCAAATGCCGTGGCCGCTGGTGCAACCTCCGCCCAGCGTGGTTCCGACGCCGACAATCACGCCACCGGCAATTATGGCCGCCGGGTTGCCGCCAAAACTGGTTGTCGAAGCATCAAAGAAGAGCAGGCCGGACCATGCGGCACCAATCAGCGTGCCGACAATAAATATCAGCCGCCAGGCGAAATCCGAATTGAATTCCAAAGTGAGCAAGCGGCCGAATATGCTGCTCGCGCCCGCTGTGCGACCGTGGCTGAGCATGAGCAGGACAGCCGAAAGGCCGATGAGCAAACCGCCCAGGGCTCCGGAAATGGGCGTGAATTCTGTTGGTGACATGGTTTCCTCTTTTACTTGATCATGACATTAGGCCCAACTTCGGGCTATGGGAACAGCATGGCTGAACAATCAACCAAAGTGATATGGGTTTTGCAGGGAGCGCGTGCCGGCGACAACGCGCAGGCCCGTGAATTGGCGGCGCGTCTCGACGCCCGGGTTGTGTACAAGGACTTGAAGTTCAACAGGTTGCACGTGGCACCTAACTGGGCGCTTGGAGCATCAATTGCAGCCTTGCAAAATGGTTCACGCGAAGTGCTGGAGACACCTTGGCCTGATATGGTAATTGCGACTGGCAAACGAATGGCTCCGGTGGCGCGCTGGATTAAACGTCAATCGGGCGGGCGCAGCAGGATTGTCATGCTGGGGCGGCCGCGGGCCAGGCTTTCGGCTTTTGACCTGGTGATTTCGACACCGCAGTATGATCTGCCGCTGGATGCCAATGTAATAGAGGTGTCCCTGCCATTTGTCGCTTCGACCAAGGTCGGCAGCGCAGAGCAAAAGTTTTGGCAGAAACAGTGGCAGCATTTGCCCAAGCCGCTTGTTGGCGTGATGGTAGGCAATGGCAAATACCCCCTGGTTTTTGGTTCGGCGGAAATTCACGGCCTCACAGAGAAGTTGAACAAATTGGCGCCGGCTTCCTCGCTGCTGATCGCATCGCCACGCACTGCCGAGGGTGTTGTGGCTTGCATCGGGGCCGGTCTCAACGCCCAACATGTGGCCTATGCCAAATTTGACAGGAACAACAATCCCTATCGGGCGGCAATTGCGATGTGCGACCGGTTTGTCGTGACGTCGGACAGCATCTCAATGATCAGTGAGCTAATCAATAGCGGGAAGCCAGTGGATGTATTCATGCTGGGCGCCGCCAGAGTTCAACTGAGGTGGAGTGGAAAACAGGGCTTCGGGGCATGGCTGGCGCGAACCGGTTTGCTACAACCACCGCGCAATGTTTCCGCGATGGTCGATTCGCTGATAAAGAGGCGATTGATCGGTGATCTCGGCGCGCCCACAGAGCTTGAACCCCATGGGCGCGACGATCAACAGATCATGCAACGACTTGCGTCACTGATAGAAACGTGACGGCCCCGGGTCCACAACAACCTGACCGCCGGAGAGATAGATTATTCTGTCGCGCGGGTAGTGCATTTCATAGCCATTGATATAGACGGGCAGAGTGGCGTCCATTTGATCTGACTTTGCCACAACACCTTCCATCGACAACTTGTATTCATCCAATGAAATTTGTCCGTTGGCATCGCGGTCAATTTTTTGGAAGCCACTGACTATTTGCTCCGGCGTCAACAGTTCGGCAGCGATGCTGCCTGGCACCGCGACGCCCACAAACGCCAAGAATCCCACAGTCGTAAAAAGGCCTGCTTTCCCAAAATTACTCATCACAAACTCCTTCGCCATGTCCATTCCGCATGGGTGATCTTAGACCGAAAATTAAGGAAAAATAAAGACTTATAATTAAGTCTTGGTTAACCATAATTGGCCAAAGCGACTCAGTCCATGTGCTTGCCAAGGTCTTTAAAAAACAGGAGTTTGGCTGGTAAAAAATGCTTAGCCAGTGGTTTGTCGCCGCATAAACCGGAAGTGGCCCAGACAGGGGATGTCCGGGCCATTCTTAATTACTGCGTGCCGGTTTCCTGACCGTGTTCGCCGTGGCCCTTTTCCCGGCCTTTCATGCGTGTCGGCATGTCGTCTTTGGAGAGCGCGCTATCCTGGTTGCTGTCCATCCGGGCTACGATGCCAGCGAGTGGATTCTTATACTCTTCCATCGTCACCTGGCCATTGGCATCTGTGTCGAAGCGCTGGAATTCGCGGACCATGCGCTGATTTTGAGCTTTGAGCCAAAGATTCTGGAATTCAGCCAGAGCTAACGATCCGGATTTGTCCGCATCAAACTCGGTGAGCCAATTCGCCCGGTTCGTATCAATTTCTGTTTGCGAAATCTTGCCGTCCTTGTCAGTATCATAGCGCTCGGCCAATTCCGTGAATTCCATATGGCCCTGGCCGCGCATGCGATGCTTCCAGCCCTGGTTGGCTGCGGCCACACTTCCCACGGCCACAAGGCCTGCAAGTGCGATGAGAGCTATCTGTGTACGTTTCTGCATTGGTTTCTCCTGTTCAGTTTCACGTCAACAAATGAAAGACGAGGAGTTGCCAGAGATTCCGTCGCAACTGGCTATTAATTCTCTGTAATGTTTGCGTCAGTTCCGAATTTAACAAGCTCGCGCAACAGGCTTGCGAGCGATTCTTTGGCCGATTCGGCCTGTGGAACAGGGCGGCACACGTCACGGGCCGCAAGCCCGATGCGCGACGTCATGATGCCATTTACCGCACCTTCGCCAAAACGGGCTGAGAGCCTTCCCAGCAACCCCTTGCCGACGATGTGTTGAATGAGGTTATCAGAAAGCGCCAGGCCGCCGGTAACCGCCAGGTGGGCAATGACCATCCTTGCAAGCTTCAGGGTCGACAGGGTTGAGGGTCTTCCACCATAGAGTTCCGCGAGCTCGCGCAGCATGCGCAGGTTCTGGGCGGCGACAAACAGAATATCAAGGGCAGCGACGGGCGTGACCGTTGTCAGCAGGGTAACCCGTCTGGCCCGGCGCGCAATTATACGGAGCGACTCTTCGTCAAGTGGCTGCATCACCAAACGGTCGAAAAGCTTGACGCGGTCTTTGGGATCCATAATGTCGTTCCGATGTTCCTCAAAGGACCGCAAGCCCCATGATGCGTCGTGCCTTCTGGAATAGATTGCCGAAAGCGCTGTGATGGTTTCATCTGCGGCGGATTTC
>JANMHO010000171.1:0-8371 GCA_031375195.1 Rhodobiaceae bacterium | reverse complement strand
ATGAAGATCGCCAAGGAGCCGATCAGCCTTGAAACGCCGGTGGGCGACGAGGAGGATTCCCATTTGGGCGACTTCATCGAAGACAAGGGCGCGATATTGCCAATCGATGCTGCCATTCAGGCCAACCTGCGCGAAACGACGACGCGGGTTCTGGCGAGCCTGACACCACGCGAGGAGCGCGTCTTGCGCATGCGCTTTGGCATCGGCATGAACACCGACCACACGCTGGAAGAAGTAGGCCAGCAGTTCAGCGTGACCCGCGAACGCATCCGCCAGATCGAAGCGAAGGCGCTGCGGAAGCTGAAGCATCCGAGCCGGTCTAGGAAGCTGCGGAGTTTCCTGGATAATTAGGGAATTGCTGCGATGCCGACGATTTCAATATTCTTTGGCATTGTGGTTCAAATGTACTGGCGGGAACATCCTCCTGCGCATTTTCATGCCTACTATCAGGGTTTTGAAGGATTGTTCGCGATAGAAACTGGCGACCTGATTGCTGGTCAGATGTCGCCCGGACCGAAGCGTATTGTGAAGGCTTGGACACTTCGCCACAAGCAGGAATTGCTTGAGAACTGGGAACGGAGTAGAATCAAAGCTCCACTGAACGCCATTCAGGGAGCGGATGAAGAATGATCAAAATGGTAAAGGTTGTGAAACTCAAACCCCTTGACGGCCATCGTCTGTGGGTGAGGTTTTCTGATGGCACCGAAGGTGTGCGGGACTATTCCGATATGATTGCTGAAGGCGGGCCTGTAGTTGATCCGCTTCGCGATCAGTTGTTCTTCAACAAGGTATTTATTTCTTTTGGCGTTCCTAGCTGGCCCAACGGATTTGATGTAGATGCCATCAACCTGCATATTGAAATGGAAAAGGCAGGTTTGTTATCGGCTCCAGTGGCTGCAGAGTAGTGCGTGAAGGTAGCCATCAGATCAAGGCAAAGGCGTTGCGGGAGCTGAAGCATCCGAGCAGGTCAAGGAAGCTGCGGAGTTTTATGGATAGTTGATCGTCCTCGCCCGCAAAGTGGGAGAGGAAAGGGTCCATTGCGCAGCAATGGGATAGGTGAGGGTAAAGGGTTTTGACAAGTAACCTGTTCCTTGAAACATGGTCAAATCTCGATTCGCACGAGCTGAGACTTTTGTTGCACGAAAGGATCGGAGGGCCTGGCCAATACGACGACTACGTAATAAATCCCAAAGACTGGCATCTTCCACTAGCAGGCACTATTTGCAGAATCATCGTCGGCTTCAAAAACAAGAAAATTAATTTCATCAAACCCGGCTCGGCGTTCGATGCGCAAAAATGGAAAGAGACTTCGGACGAAATCGATAAGCAACTGAATATTGGCGATCAAGCTATAGGGCGAGAATTTAGTTTTAGCGGTACCCCGGTGATTGGATTTTGGCGCGGAACCCGTTCTGGGTTGCAAATTTGCCCACCTCCGCCGAGCGCGCCACGCCCAGATCAAATACTGGGCGAAAATCCTTTCATTCTTGAGTTTCCAATCTCGCGTAGTAGCAACTCGACAATTAACAATCACAGGCGAATTAGACAGCATCAGCGCTACACTCGCGTTTTGAATCTCCTGATCAACAGACGCATTTGTTTTCAGCGACAGAGGCGCGACCATTTTTGGGCGCAGGTTCCTGTTAAAGACGGCCCCCTAGAATACAAATTTCTGCATAATTTCTATTTCGCGCATATTGGCGAAATATTCGCAGACGCCCTTACTCCAGCTACCGATAAACCGATTGAGGTCGTGAATGCGGACAAGTATAATTTACCAGAAACGTTTACAGGAGATGTTCTTTCTATACCTGACGATCTCGACGAACTACTCCGCCTCTATCAAAACTTATCTACTGAAAATCAGGAGAAGTTTGACCGAGCAGCATTTTGGTTCGATTTGGCATCGCAGCAATGGAAAATTTCAGCGTCAGCGTCTTTTATTTCACTTATTTCGGCAATTGAAGCCTTCGTTGACCGCGGCAACATCCATAAAAGCAGTTGTGGAGTGTGTGGTTCAGAAATTGAACACGAGGTACCAGGAGCAACCAAGAGATTTGTGGCGTTTTTAGAAGAACATGCACATGGCCAAGAACTGAAGAAACACAGAGACAAAATGTATGGACTTCGTTCAGGTATTTCCCATGGTAGCGACCTTTTCATGCTCGACCAAAATCGCGATTTCGGATGGGATCCTCCCGGATCGAACGAGTTAGATTTGCATCGAAGTCTTTGGCGTATCGTCAAAACCGCGACGCGCAACTGGCTCAAATCTTCTGTTGAAATAGACTGACCGTACTCTACACGGTTGAACTCGGACCTACTTCCCCACCTTCTCTGCATAGCCATCCACCAGCGCCCGGATCATTTTCTGATAGGGTACACGCTGTTTCTTGGCTTCGCGCTTGAAAAAATCGATGCTGCGCCGTGAGAGGCTCAAGGTTACCTTCACATTGTCATCACGGAGCACGAGCTGTGACGGCAGCGGCAGGAAATCCTTGACGATCCTGACATTGCCCATTTCGCCCTTGGTATATTCAATGCTGCGCTTCTTCATAAACCTGTTTTCCTTTCCGCCAGTAACCTGCGCCGAAGATACGAATCTTGCCTCTGCGCCATGTGAATCGTACCGTTGATATTTCCCCGTCCACCTTGCCGATGCAAAAATAGCGCCTTTCGCTCACGCTATGCCGTACATTTTCGGCGATGATACGGTTCGGGTCGAGAAACGCTTTCTGCGCCAAAGCGAAGCTGACGCCGTGTTTTGAAATGTTTGAGCGATCCTTCGCATCGTCCCATTCAAAGTCCGGACCGCCATCAGCCATATGGTCTATTTACCATACTATTATATGGCACTCAAACGTTAAATTGGGGTTGAGACTGGCAAGTTTGAATCGCCGTACGCCAGACTTTCGGGATGTGATCAATTGGCCTATCATGGCCCCCGGGCCGCGACCGTCTGGCCGGCGCCCGCGCCTCAGGAAAAGGAGGTTAACATGACACCGCGCAATTTCTCGCTTACCGCCGCGATCGTCTTCGCGATCATCGCGCTCGTGCAACTGGCCCGGGCCATCTTCGGCTGGCCGGTGACGATTAACGCCTACGCCGTGCCGCTGTGGCTCAGCTGGGTCGCCTTCATCGTCGCGGCTGGGCTTTCCTATTTCGGCTGGAAGGCCTACGCCGCAGGCACATAAACATAGGCTCCGGCCTTCGCCCCGGCCATTCCATTGAGAATGCGGGACTTGCTCTAACATATTGATCTGGCGCGATTCCTCTTTGGCAAGCCGATTCCGGCCTGCCGGGAAGCGCGCCAAGAGCCCCGTTAATGTGTTTTTCACGGGCGTGGGCTATTTTGCCAGTCCCATGACACGTCAGGATAGTCCTACCGCACCTGCCCATTTCAAGCGCCATGATGCCTTGGCCCTCTGGCTGTTTGCCGCTGTCTGGCTCGCCATGCTTACTGCCTTCACTTACATTGTCATTCGGGATGGCGAGATTCCCCAGCTTGGCTATTGGGGAATCCCGGCAATGGCGGCGTTCTGGTTCTGTGGCATTGGCCTGGCTGGCCATGCCGCGAAATTGCCGTGCATTACGTTCATCGTTGGCCGTGACGCCGTTGAAATTCGCGAGAGGTTTCCATTTTATTCCCGCCGGAAGCGCTACGCGGCCGCACAGGTTTCGGTTGACCATATTGCAGAAGAGAAAGACAATGATGGCGACCGTTACTTCAATTTCAGCATCCTGATTGATGGCGGACGGAAGCTTGAGCCAAGCCAAAGCATTCTGAGGACAGAGGTTGAAGCCGACAGGCTGCGATTTCTCGCAGCCCTTGGCCGTTCAGAGTGATCATTCCAGTTCAGGACGCCGGCACATAAACATAGGCCCCGTCCTTCGCCTCGGCCATGCCGATACCTGGGTAAGGCCAGTGGTAGCCCAGCATTTTCTTCTTGCCGGATGAAGCCATGTCGAGAACTTTCTTGCGGTTGGCTGCGGCGCCCGCGTGGTCGGCGTCGAAGCCGAATTTCCAGTCGGGGTGGGCGAAGAAAACTGCGGCGTTGGTGATGGCGTCGCCGGTGATGATCAGGCCATCACCGCCTGCCAGTTCGAAGGAGACGTGGCCGGGGGTGTGGCCTGCCGTGTCGATCACGTTCATGCCGCTCACAAGTTCACTGCCGGGCTTGAACATGGCGACCTTTTCCTTGATGGCGGCAAGCTGGCCCTGGATGCCCTTGACCATGCCTTGCATGTCCTTTGGCATCTTGCCCACCAGGTCTTCGGCGCTCCAGAAATTCCATTCGGCTTCGGCCATGTGGAACGAGGCATTAGCGAAGACGGATTTGCCATCACCGCCGATAGTGCCCCAGAGATGATCGGGGTGGGCGTGGGTATAAATGACCTTGGTGATGGCGCCAGGCTCGGTGCCTGCGGCTTTCAGGCTTTCAGCCAATTTGCCAGTGGTGGGGGCCATGGCGCCACCGCCACCTGTGTCAATCAAAATGACGTCGCTGCCGGATTTGAGCAGCAGGGGGCTGACCTCAAACTGCGCCTTGTCGCCTTGCACCTGCGCGCCGAGCAGGGCTGTGAGTTCTTCCGGTTTCGCTCCCGGGCTTACGACTGACAGGGGGAGCATGAGGGTTCCGTCGCTCACGACCGTCACATCAAAACTGCCTTGCTTGAAGGTATACGGGGCAGCGAGCGCGAGTACATGTTTTGGCAGCACACCTGCTGCGATGAGGCCAGCGGCCACGCCTAAGAATTTGCGGCGATCAAGAATGAGGTTTGATGATCCGAGGAAAGCTGGTGTATGCATTGTCATTCTCCTGTGGGTGAATTATTGCAACACTCAGGGTTACTCTTAAATGTGTCAACTGGATGACTTTATTTTTGGAGGCGGCGATGTCTTGGCTCAAGAATTTGTTTGGCGGCGGGGCTTCTTCCGCAGCGCCCAAGTCTTTGAAATCGGCGGAGCACAAGGGGTTCACGATTGAAGCCCAACCCTACAAGGAAGGCGGGCAGTTTCAGCTTGCGGGCGTGATTTCAAAGGAAGTTGACGGGGCGCGGAAAGAACACAGGTTCGTGCGGGCCGACCGCTTTACATCCATCGATGAAGCCGCCGATTTTGCCATCAGCAAAGGGCGGCAGATAATAGATGAGCAGGGCGAGATGATGTTCCGGTGAGGCGGTTGTTTCATTTTGAGAAGAAGGCGCATCCCGTCGCCAGCCCGGAAGTGTTTTCGCGGCGCTTGCTGCTCAATGGACTGGTCGCGTTGGGCACCATCGGTTTGGCGCTGGCGATTGGCATGGCGGGCTATATGGCGTTTGAGGCCATGGGGTTCATTGACGCCTTCGCCAATGCGGCGATGATCATATCGGGCATGGGGCAGCTTTCACCGCTGCAAACGGACGGGGGCAAAATATTTGCCGGGGTCTATGCGATATTTTGCGGGCTGCTGATTTTTGGCGTGGCGGGCCTGATATTGGCCCCGGTTTTTCACCGCGTTCTGCACAGCTTTCATGTGGATGAGAATGACCCGTAAAATCACCATCGCCGCCGCCCAATATCCGCTGGATGCGCTGAAAAGCCTCGCCGAATACGAGGCGAAGATCACGCGCTGGGTTGAAGAGGCGGTGGGGCAGGGTGCTGAGCTTCTGGTGTTTCCGGAATATGGCGCCATGGAGCTGGCGGCGATCACTGGCAACGCGGGTGATGTCAGCGCGTCATTTGATGCGGTTTCGGCATTGGTACCGGAGACGGACCGGTTGCATTCGGCGCTGGCGGCCAAGCATGGGGTTGCCATTGTCTCAGGTTCGGGGCCGCAGCGCAGGTCCGGCTGTACACCCAACACAGCGCATATTTTTGGGCCAACGGGTGTTCGAGGCGTTTACGACAAGATCATGCCAACACCCTGGGAGCGCAGCCCGTGGAAGATTTCACCGGGTTCGAAGCTCACAGTATTTGACGTGGGCAAAGCCCGCATTGGCCTGCTCATCTGTTACGACATTGAATTTCCGTTGCTGTCGCGGGCTTTGGCGGAAGCCGGGGCGGAAATCATTCTGGCGCCATCCAATACGGAAACCGAATGGGGCTATTGGCGCGTGCGCACCGGGGCCATGGCCCGGGCCCTGGAAAACCAGGTCTATACGGTGCATGCGCCGGTTGTCGGGGCCTCGCCATGGAGTGCGGCATGCCCGCAAAACTCCGGCATGGCCGGGATATTTGCGCCGTCCGATGCGGGCTTTCCACCGGGCGGTGTTCTGGCGCTTGGTGAAATGAACAAGCCGCAATGGGTTTACGCGGAGGTCGATCTTGATCTCATTGCCAAGGTTCGGTCCAGTGGCGGAGTGCAGACCTACAATCACTGGATGGAGCAGCCGGGGGCAACGCAATTACCGGCCGCTTCAGCGGTGAATATCTCAGGTGCGAAGCAGCGCGTCTGCCGGGAATGATGTCGCCAACGCGTCAATGGCATCGAAGCCTGCCTGCAGATTCCAACAGTTGACCAGGCCCAGGCGAAAGCCGCCCGGGGGCATGGGGTGGTCGGCGGCATTCTTGTTTTCGTAGAAGGTGATCTGCAGGCTCGATACGTGGGGAAGGGTGCGTATCTTCGATTGCCGGTCCTGGGGAGGATGCAGGAAATCATTCAAGTGCCTTGCAAAGAGCGGAATTGAATACCCCTCGCGCCGGTCCTCGTCCCCGTAGCGCCACTTGCCCTTGGCGTAGAGATTGACCAGCGCATCAATCCAGCCCTTGCCATTGAGATCGCACCACTGGTCGGCAAAGCGCAAATGCGCTTCAATAATTGTGCCTCCGATGGTTTCAAAATTCATCATGCCGGTATAGTTTTTCATGTGCTTGCCGACCCACGCCCGGAGGCTGGCTGCAATCTCTTGAATTTCATCGGCGTGGAGTGTCCAGTATCTGAACATGCCTTCCTGCGCGGGCACTCCGGTGGCGTGGCGAATCCATTGCACACGGCCGTTGACCACCGCACAATCAGTGGAAACGTGGGGGCCCTTGAGCAATGGCATCCAGAAGTGCCCGGGCAATGAATTGAGCGCCATCTCACGCTCGGAATGAATGATTTTGCTGCCCACGCCCATTCCCTTCAAGTTGGTGATGGGCTTTGAAAACACCGGATAGGATGGCGGCGCCACACCGTGGGGGCCGCAGACCAGACCCTGGCTTTGGGCGATGCGCAGCTTGTCGTAGATCCAATTGTGCCTGGGATACCACGGCCAGGCGTCAAAATCATCTGTGGGGATCAGGACGTCGGGAGGACATTGAACATTCTCGAAGAATTGGTCCCGCCAAGGGTCTCGCTCGCATATGGGCATGGGTGATATCTAGCAGAGCCAGACTGACAGGCAATGGCAGGAGCGATAACTTCTAGTTGATTTCCCAGGTGATATTCGCGTCCACAGCGATGACCTGCTCGCCCTGGGCTATGGGCACATCCGCTGGCATGGCCTCCGAGCGCATGGTCTTGAACATTGGGCCGGGTGGCTGGTAACCGCTGCCTTCGGAAATCGAGACTATGTTTCCAAGTGTGACGCCGCTGGCCCCGGCGTAGATATTTGCCTTGCGCCGGGCGTCGGCAACGGCGAGTTTCCGCGCCTCGTCGGTTGCCGTGCCGGGCTTTGCAAGCTGGAACATGACGCCGTTGATCTGGTTGGAGCCGGCGGATACAACGGCATCGAGCACAGCGCCGAGGGTGTCGAGTTTGCGGATCGTCACGTTCACATTGTTTGAAACATCATAGCCCAGGACCTTAGGCGGCTGGCTGCCGCCCTGGCCATAATCATAGCGCGGGTTCACGCCGAAGTTTGACGTTTGAATATCGCGCATTTCAATTTTCGCCGTTGTGAGAGAGGCGATTATTGATTCCATGGCTTTGGTGTTTGCATCAAGGGCCGCGCGCGCTGTCGCTGCCGAGCTCATGGCGCCTACGGTGACAACTGCCATGTCGGGAGCAAGCCGCACTTCGCCATGACCGGAAAGCGACAGGGTGCGCGGAAGTTTTGCTTCATCCGCGAAGGCAGGACTGAGAAAAATGCCGCCCAGCACAATGATGCTGAGCGCAATAATTTTGGAAAACATTTGTGATAATCTCCTTGGCGTCAGGAACCGTAGATTGCTGGAGATTGAGGCAAAACTTTGAGACCCCTTTGCCTTGAGGGTTCCGTCACAACGCAAGTGCAACTTTGTCAATTTTGTGGCACCTTTGTGGAGTGATTCGCAATAGCGAACGCATAATGGAAGGGGTAATTATGTATATTTTTGGAAGTATTAAATCAGTTGTGCGTGAGTTGATTGATGTCAGCGTCGTGCTGATCGCCTTGGCTATCGTTTTGTCAATTCTCGTTGGCGGAT